>JBIKZB010000053.1:0-8784 GCA_044354955.1 Flavobacterium sp.
CAAAACATAAAAAAGAAGAAAGTAACAATGGTAAGTTCAAAAAGATTGCCGTTTTCTATACTTTAGGTTTATTATTAATCTTATCAAGACTTCCTTGGGCTAACTGGTTCAATTAGTATTTATAACTCATTCGTAATAGGTATAACAAAAACAAAAAAGAATGAAGAAAAACATCATAATTGTAGCGTTTGTGTTGCTTATTACAATATTAGTAGGCTTTTCTAATGAATCTAAACCGGGATTTGTTAGAAAGGCTTCTTTATATGATTCGGTTAAGAAGAAAGATTCGCTTCGTGTTTTAGATTCGATAAAAAAATCGGATTCTCTAAAAGTTACCGACTCTTTGGTTAATCTTAAAACCAAATTATACAAGAAAAACGTAGAAGCTTCTCATTATTCCGACAAATTAAACGGAAGGAGAACAGCAAGTGGTCAAGTTTTTAGTAATAAAAAATATACAGCAGCTCATAAAACACTAAAATTTGGCACTAAAGTAAAAGTGACCAATTTAGCCAACAAGAAAAGTGTTGTTGTAACTATTAATGATAGAGGACCTCATACTCGAAAAAGAGAAATTGATATGGCAAAAAGACCTTTTCTAGACATTTCTCACAATAACGGACGTTCGCCTTTACGCGTAAGTTTAGAAATTGTAGAATAACTTATTTCCAATATTTAAAAGGTCGATTGCTTAAAAACGAATTATAATACCGTTCGTCAGAAGTAACTTCATTTCCTAGCCAATTAGGTTTAGAAAAAGTTTCGTTTTCCGATTGTAGTTCAATTTCTGCCACAATTAAGCCTTCATTTTCACCCTGAAAAACATCAACTTCAAATAAATGGTTTTCAAAAATCACGTTGTATCGAATTTTATCAATTGCACCTTTTTCACACAATAGGAGTAAAGCTTCGGCTTCAGAAACTGTAATTTCCTTTTCCCATTCAAAACGCGTCATGCCTGATTCGTTTCCTATTCCCTTTATGGTTAAAAAACCTTTGCCTCCTTTAATTCTAACTCGAACCGTTCTCTCTGGATTTGAATTCAAATAGCCTTGAACAATTCTAAAGTTTTCCTTGCTTTCCATTATGAAATCGCAATTGGTAACGAGGTATTTGCGTTCTATTTCTACCAAAATTTAATATTATTTAGGCATCTAAATTACGAAAAAAACCTTTCAATTTGTATCTTTACCCATATTAGACCTAAATCAGGAATATGATACGAAGAAAAACGAATACAACATCCGATGTCATCATTAAAAAGTATTTTAATGAATTGCAACTTTGGAAAAAAGAAGAGAACGATATTGATATATTGGTTCAATTGGTCAATGTTATTCGTCCGAAAAGCCCAAAAAAAATCCTGAAATTTAGTATTTCGCCGTTAATAGATTTCTTTTTGAACCACCCAGAAGAAAGGGAAAACTTTATGGTGTATTTAAAAACGGTGTTAGCAAACAAAAACTTCGATGCCATTTTAACCGATGCAGGAATTTTACAAGACATCGATTTCTTTTACGAAGTTAAAAAGCGATTGTTTGCCAAAATCCTACCATATCAAGCACCAAAAAACACGTTACAATACGTTTTAAATCAGATTTTTTATGCAGATTCTGATCCAATTTGGGTAAATAAAATCCCCAAGACTGAATTAGAAACACTTTTCGATTTGTTTCAATTTGAAACTATTTATGAATCGGTTGATGCTAATTCCCCAATGTATGAAGTAATGCAAGCTATTAATTTGTTAGCACAACGGACAAGTGGAAAAGCATTGGAAACAGATGTAATGAAAATGGTTCCCGAATATTCTGGTTTAGAAAGTCCGTTTGCTGCTTTTGAAAAGGAATTATATCTTATTGAACACAACATTCGAAGCAAAGATTTGGAATTTCACACCACGACATTAGACATCAATTTTAAGCAATTACTTATATTGCATGGTCAATGTAATGATTTTGTTGAGAAAGCCTTTCAAAACTCTTCTAAATTCGGTATTTCGTTACGTGTGAACCAAAACTTACTCAGTATAAAACAGCACTTGTACCGTATTGGCGTTTTATTACCACTTTTAGTAATCGATAAACCCGAAGAAAAGAAATCAAAGTCAATAGAATTATCCATAAAGTTAATTAAATACAACTGTTTAAAAACCAACGTTAGAAAATTATTTGCCGAAAGCACGCAATTGTTGTCATACGAAATTACACAGCACTCCGCAAAAACAGGCGAACATTACATTACTGAATCGAAAACCGAATATTTCAAAATGTTATATGCGGCAATTGGTGGTGGTTTAATTGTTGGGATTTTGTGTATCATAAAATTATTGTTGTCAAAATTAGAAACTTCAGATTTTGGTCATGCCTTTTTTTACAGTATGAATTATTCGTTTGGTTTCATTGCAATTTATATTTTAGGATTTACTTTAGCAACCAAACAACCTGCCATGACAGCGGCAGCTTTAATTAGCGCTTTAGAAGACGGTTTAAAAAAACAAGCCAATGGAGATGGAGAAAAACACAACAGTTTCGCAGTTTTATTCGCTCGTTTGTTTCGTTCCCAGTTTATTGCGTTTGTAGGAAATGTGCTGATGGCTTTTCCAGTGGCGCTGTTGGGAATTTGGTTAATCGATTTGGGTTTCAACTACAACATTGCCGAAACCAAATGGGAAAAATTAGTTACCGATTTAAGTCCAGTACATTCTTTAGCGATTTTTCATGCTGCTATAGCTGGTTTTTTCTTGTTTTTATCGGGAATTATTTCAGGAAGTATTGCGAACCGCGATAAACATTTTAATGTGTATTACCGAATTCAAGAACATCCGTTGTTAAAGTTAAACTTTGGAAAAGCTAAGGCTGATAAAATTTCTAAATGGTATGAACATTATTGGGCAGGGATTGTTTCTAATTTTTGGTTTGGAATTTTCTTAGGAAGCACGGCTTCAATCGGGTTATTTTTAGGATTAAATTTAGATATACGGCACATTACTTTTGCCAGTGGAAATCTTGCATTAGCAGTATATGGAGCTGATTATATGGTGAATAATGTTATGTTGTTTTGGGGCATTTTAGGGATAGGAATTATTGGTTTCGTGAATTTTTTAGTTAGTTTTAGCTTGTCGCTTGGATTGGCATTTCGTTCGCGAGATATTCCATTAACTGAATTAAGACCTATAATCACTTCCATAAAACAACATTTTTTTAGAAAACCGTTGAGTTTCTTTTTTCCTACCGAATAGTTTATGAGTGAGCATTACCGCAAAATAATTCATGTGGACATGGATGCGTTTTATGCATCGGTAGAGCAAATGGATAATCCTGAGCTGAAAGGAAAACCTTTGGCGGTAGGCGGAAGTGAAATCAGAGGCGTTGTTAGTGCAGCAAGTTACGAAGCTAGAAAATTTGGAGTTCGAAGTGCGATTAGCGGTATTCAAGCTAAAAAAATGTGTCCCGATTTAATTTTTGTACCACCCCGATTTGATCGCTACAAAGAAATTTCTAAACAAATTAGAAAGATATTCCTCGATTATACTGATTTAGTTGAACCGTTATCATTGGATGAAGCCTATTTAGATGTTACCGAGAATAAAAAAGGCAATCCAAGTGCCACATTAATTGCACAAGAAATCAGAAAACGTATTTTTGAGGAAGTTGGACTTACAGCTTCGGCAGGAATTTCAGTGAATAAATTTGTAGCAAAAATTGCTTCCGATTATAACAAACCTAACGGACAAAAAACGGTAAACCCTGATGAGGTGGAATCTTTTTTAGAAAAATTAGATGTGAAAAAATTCTATAGCGTAGGCAAAGTTACGGCTGAAAAAATGTACCAATTGGGCATTTTCACAGGTTATGATTTAAAACAAAAACCAATTGAATATTTGGAAAAAAACTTTGGTAATAGCGGTTTGCATTATTTTCAAATTGTACGCGGCATTCACAACAGCGCTGTAAAACCCAACCGAAAAATTAAATCAGTAGGAGCGGAGCGCACCTTTGGTGAAAATTTATCTTCTGAAATTTTTATGGAAGACCGTTTGTTAAGTATTGCCAAAGAATTAGAAAAACGCCTTCAAAAAAGTAAAATCTCAGGAAAAACTATCACTTTAAAAATAAAATACTCTGATTTCACGCTACAAACCCGAAGCAAAACTTTGCCATATTTTGTAAACGATAAACACATTATTGTTGATGTTGCCAAAGATTTACTCTACCAAGAACGCTTAAAAAACTCCGTGCGATTGCTAGGTATCTCGGTACACAATTTAAACAACGAGGAAAAAACCAAAACTGAGTTACCTCAAAAAAGTGTTTCGGTGCAATTGAAGTTTGAGTTTTAGTTGCTTAAACAAGCGTTAAAGTTGTGTTTTCTAACTTGTTGATTCATTTTTCTTTTTAGTTTTGACAAAAATATCATCGGATATGGAGTTCAAAGTGTATGATGCTGCGTTTGCAAAACAGTATGAAAATAGCGCTATAAAGGCAATGCCGCTAGTATCGTGGGATATTTTTTCTCAGTATTTGTTGCAAACCAATGTAGTGCTTCATGATGTGCGATCGTTACATCAAATTGCTAGCAAAAATCAATGGAATGCAGTGTGGGATTACAAAGAAAGTCTTCAAGATGAAACAGTTATTGTGGTTACTGATGCGCAGTTGAAAATTGTTTTCGCTAGTAAAAACATACACAAAATGAACGGTTATGAGGTAAATGAAGTGATTGGAAACTCGCCAAAAATGTTTCAAGGAGCCAAAACCGATTTACAAGTTAGTAACGAAATCAGACAAGCCATTTTAAATAAAGTCCCTTTTGAGAAAAATGTAATTAATTATTGCAAAGATGGTTCGTTATACAAATGTCACATCAAATGCTTTCCAATTTTCAATAACAAAGGGGAAGTGACAAATTTTATTGCATTTGAAAAAATAGCTGCTTAAAATTAATTAAAAACACTAACCACAACCTATATAAAACAAAAACGAGTGCTAAAGTAATTTAGCACTCGTTTTTTAGTATTAAAAATTCTGTTATTCTATTTCTGAAACGCGCATAGTGTTCACCATTCCTTTTGCTACAATTGGCATTGCTGCTAGGTTTACTACCATATCGCCTTTTTTTACATATTTTCTTTCTTTACAAATGGTGTTGATATCATCAATAGTATCATCTGTACTTACTAATTTGTCATAGAAGTAGGCTCTTACTCCCCATAAAAGATTCAATTGGGTTAAAATTCTATGGTTAGAAGTAAATACTAAAATATGTGATTTTGGTCGCCATGCTGAAATTTGAAATGCCGTATAACCTGAGTTAGTTAAGGTTGTAATGGCTTTTGCATCAATAGAATCGGCCATTAAAGAAGCATGATAACAAATTGATTTAGTAATAAAACGTTGGTTTTTTATTTGTGGTTGCGAAATAGGCACTTTAATAAGTGGCGAATCTTCAACACTTTCAATAATACGAGTCATGGTTTCAATTACCTCTACTGGATAATTCCCTACCGATGTTTCTCCAGATAACATTACTGCATCTGCTCCGTCCATTACAGAGTTTGCAACGTCATTTACTTCTGCTCTTGTAGGAGTTAATGAAGTTATCATGGTTTCCATCATTTGTGTTGCTACAATTACAGGAATACGAGCCGTTTTCGCTCTATGAATCAATTTTTTCTGAATCAACGGAACTTCTTCCGCTGGAACTTCCACACCTAAATCGCCACGAGCAACCATTAATCCATCACAAAAAGCTACAATTTTATCGATATTTTCAACCGCTTCTGGTTTTTCGATTTTTGCAATAATTGGAATTTTATGTTCTGAATGTTCAGCTATCAAATCTTGTAAATCTTCTAAATCTTGTGGTGTTCTAACAAAAGATAGTGCAATCCAATCTACTTTATTTTCAATCGCAAACTTAGCATCGCGAATATCCTTTTCTGTTAAAGCTGGTAATGATACTTTTGTATTTGGTAAGTTAACTCCTTTTTTAGATTTCAAAGGTCCACCTTGAACTACTACAGCTTCAACTTCTGTGTTTTTGTCTGTTTTTGTAACTTCAAAAATTAACTTCCCGTCGTCTAATAAGATTCTTTCTCCTGGATTTACATCTTTTGGAAATTCTTTATAATTCATGTAAACACGAGAAGCGGTTCCTAAAATATCTTCAGCTGTTGTGAAAGTTATTTTATCACCTTTACTTACTACTACATCCTCTTTCATAACGCCTACACGTAATTTAGGACCTTGTAAATCTCCTAAAATTGAAGTTGTGTAACCATATTCATCATTTAATTCTCTAATGATTTTGATTCGTTCTGAAACATCAGTATAATCAGCGTGTGAAAAGTTAATTCTAAAAACATTCACTCCTGCATCTATCATGTTTTTAATCACTTCTTTTGTACTACAGGCTGGGCCTAGTGTAGCAACAATTTTAGTTTTTTTGTTTGTTGGCATCTTAATTAAAAAATTAAATTATTTTTAGATTTTAAGTTTGTTATATCAATGGTGTAAGCTGTAGTTACATTTTTAATTTCTTGAATTTTTTCAATGATAGATTCCGATTCAAATCCATAATCAATATTTTCAATTTTTAAAAGGTAATCGGCTTTTTTAAATTCAGGTAGTAAAAAAACGGTAATGTCAATTTGTTCAAATAAAGAACTTGTTTGTTTGTTGGAATTGATAATCGTAGCTTTATTTTCGATTAAGGTCCAAACTATATCGTTTTTTTTATCATCAAATATGTAGTTACTAAAAGCACTTTTTCCTTCAGGAATAGCAATTTCCACATAAGAAAGGTTTTTACTCAATTGAATGCCTAAAACCACATTTAGGGAATAAGCCAATTTGTAATCCTCTAAAGATGAATGGATGGCAATTAATTCATAATCATCTGAAATAAAATCGTTTATTTGAATTTTATGGATTGCCATTACCCTCATTTAAGTTGTAAATATAAGACTAAAATCGATTAAAAAACACCCGTTTTTAAGTTCTTAACGTTAATTTAGTAACGAAAACGTTTTAGTACTGGGTTATTTTTTTGAAATTTTTTCTTGTAAAGCAAAATAAGCTCTTTGAGATGCTTTTTCTTCTGCTTTTTTCTTTGATGTAGCTCGAGCGCGCGCAACAATTTTTTGGTCAATAAGTAGTTTTACCCCAAAATATTTTTGTCCTTCGATTCCATTATCTTCTACAAAATCAAAAAAGAATGAAATTTTTTCTTTCTGACACCATTCAATAATTAAACTTTTATAGCTGATAACTTTACCTTCTAATTTAGCAATATCAACGTATTGTTTAATGATTTTTGTACGAATAAATTTTTCGCAAAATTCAAATCCTCTATCTAAATAAATTGCACCAATAAAGGCTTCAAATAAATTACCATGAATATTTTCGCCAAATTGACTCGAATTAACTTTGCTTTCTACAAAGCTCACTAAATTAAAATCGCGGCCTAATTCGTTTAGGTGTTCTCTACTTACAATTTTAGAGCGCATTTTAGTTAAATAACCTTCGTCGCCAGAGGGAACCTGATTGTAAAGATGTGCTGCAATTACACTACCAAGCATTGCATCACCTAAAAATTCTAACCGTTCATAATTGAAAGGATTTCCTTTATCATCGAGCTTATTAGTGGATCGATGTGTAAATGCTTTTTGGTAATATCTAAGTTCTAAAGGCTCGAAACCTAGTATTTTGGTCATTTTTTCAAAAAAAATCCCGTCTTCTGGAGAACGGGAGTTTTTTCTTATTTTATTAAATAATCGACGCATGTAGTTAGTCTTCCAATTTTTTAAATAATACACAAGCATTGTGACCTCCAAAACCGAAGGTATTACTCATTGCTACTTTAATTTCGCGTTTTTGCGCTTTATTTAAAGTTAAATTTAATTCTGGATTAATATTTTCGTCAACTACTGTATGGTTAATCGTTGGAGGAACAATACTGTGTTGCATAGCTAAGATAGAAGCAATTGCTTCGATAGCACCAGCAGCACCAAGTAAGTGTCCTGTCATTGATTTTGTAGAGTTAATATTAATGTTTTTAGCATGATCACCAAAAACATGACTTATAGCTTTTAATTCAGCAACATCTCCAAGCGGTGTAGAAGTTCCGTGCGTATTAATGTGGTCTACTTGATCAGGAGTCATTCCAGCATCACGTAATGTATTTTCCATAACAGCAATAACACCTATTCCTTCTGGATGTGGAGCTGTTAAATGGTACGCGTCAGAAGACATTCCACCACCACCAACTTCACAATAAATTTTAGCACCACGCGCTTTAGCATGCTCGTATTCTTCTAAAACTAATGCGCCAGCACCTTCACCCAAAACAAAACCATCACGAGTAGCATCAAAAGGTCTTGAAGCCGTTTCTGGACTATCATTTCTAGTTGATAAGGCGTGCATAGAATTAAATCCACCCATTCCTGCAATGGTTACAGCTGCTTCAGAACCACCCGAAATAATTACATCACACATTCCTAAACGGATGTAGTTGAATGCATCAATTAAGGCATTGGCAGAAGAAGCACAAGCAGAAACAGTAGTATAATTTGGTCCCATATACCCATTTCTCATTGAAATATGAGCTGGAGCAATATCGGCAATCATTTTAGGAATAAAGAAAGGATTGAACTTTGGCGTTCCATCCCCTTTGGCATAATACATTACTTCGTCTTGGAAAGTTTCTAAACCTCCAATACCAGCACCCCAAATTACACCTACTCTATGTTTGTTTACATTCTCTGGCGTAATTCCAGCGTCT
>JBIKZB010000288.1:0-2513 GCA_044354955.1 Flavobacterium sp.
TACTTTACATTCATATGTCCCGATTAATGTTTTCAATTTTTATCTCGATTAGAATAAGTACAAATTTAGAAAAATTTTACCACTTTTTACCACATACTACCACTTTGTTAATAAGTTTTTAGATTTTAAAAACTACTTTACCACTTTTAACAAAAGAATATTTGCAAAATCAAGAAATACGAAGAATCTCTTCAAAAAAATTGAACATTAATATTTTGCATTTTTAAAGCAAAAAGCTCGTAAAATTGTTGATAACTAACCTTTTACACCCTCTAAAAGTTTAAAAATATCTGTGTTAAATTTTTCTTTTCATTCTTTAATAAAATAGTATATTTGTCAATCATTAGAACTAATACCTTAAGTGGAATTTATGTTAAGAAAAGAAAAAAAATACACCTATTTTGAAGCTGGCGAAGGAACCCCAATAATCATTCTTCATGGTTTAATGGGCGGTCTAAGTAATTTTGATGGTGTGGCAAATTTTTTCCCTCCTAAAGGATACAAAGTGGTGATTCCAGAATTACCAATTTACACGCAAAATATTTTAAAAACCAACGTTAAAGCCTTTTCAAAATTTGTTAAAGACTTTGTAGTTCATAAAGGATTTGACCAAGTAATTCTTGTAGGAAATTCATTGGGTGGACACATTGGATTGTATTTTACAAAAATGTATCCGGAACTTGTAAAAGCATTAGTAATTGCGGGAAGTTCAGGCTTATACGAAAGCGGAATGGGTGAAAGTTACCCAAAACGTGGTGATTATGAATACATCAAAAAGAAAGCAGAGGACGTTTTTTACAATCCGGAAATAGCAACAAAAGAAATTGTTGATGAAGTTTTTGCAACGGTTAACGATAGAATCAAACTGATTAAAACCTTAACAATTGCAAAAAGTGCTATTCGTCATAACATGGCAAAAGATTTACCAAAAATGACTACCCCAACGTGTATTATTTGGGGTAAAAACGACAAAGTAACTCCTCCAAATGTTGCCGAAGAGTTTGATAAATTATTACCCAATTCAGAGCTATTTTGGATTGATAAATGTGGGCATGCTGCTATGATGGAGCATCCAGAAGCATTCAATCAAATTTTGTTTGATTGGTTACAAAAGAAGAATTTATAATAGTTCCCCTTTTTGGGGAATTTTATTTTATAGCCTATGAAAATTAATACTGCCGAGTTCGTAATTAGTAATTCAGAAGTTGACAAATGTCCGAAAGATCGTTTACCTGAATACGCTTTTATCGGTCGTTCTAACGTGGGAAAATCGTCTTTGATTAACATGTTGACGAACCATAAAAATTTGGCAAAAACATCGTCAAAACCAGGGAAAACACAGTTAATTAACCACTTTAAAATCAACAATAATTGGTTTTTAGTGGATTTACCAGGTTATGGTTACGCACGTGTTTCCAAAAAAACCAAAGCCGTTTTTCAGCAATTTATCATGGATTATTTTGAGCAAAGAGAACAATTAATTTGCGCCTTTGTTTTAATAGACATTCGATTAGAAGCTCAAAAAATTGATTTGGAATTCATGGAATATTTAGGTGAAAGCGAAATTCCGTTTGCGATAATTTTTACCAAATCAGATAAATTAGGAAAAAACAAAGTGAACAATCACGTGGAAGCTTATAAGAAACAATTGTTAGCAGGAGATTGGGCCGAAATGCCACCTTATTTTGTTACTTCATCTTTAGAAGCTATTGGCAGAGAAGGAATTTTACAATACATTGATCAAATTAATGAAGATATTTTTAAGAATGAAGGTTTTATCTAAACAACATCTACATTACATTATAAAAAAAATGCCGCTAAAACAATTTTAGCGGCATTTTTTTAAGCTTTTAATTCCATTTTTTCAGCGAAGTAATCACAGAAATCGCGGATGGTATCGGACATTTTTTCATCGGCAGTAGCGCGTTGAAAAGTATCTGCCATTGCTACTAAAGTTTGATGAAAAAATTGTTTCATTTCATCTACAGGCATATCTTTTGTCCATAAATCAATACGAAGGGTTTCTTTTGCTTTGCTATCCCAAACTGACAACAACAATGCTTTGGCTTCTTCTTGCTCAATTCCGCCATCTTGTGCTGTCCATAATAACTTATCTGGAACATTATTCTCGTCTAAACCTACGGTGATTTTTATATCTGATGTTTTCATTTTAATTAAGGCTTTTTTGGTTTGTATTTTGAATTTTCAAAAATGGTTTTTGTGTCCATTGCTAACAATTGTTCTAAAGTTACATCATCATTATTTTCCATATAACTTCTTACAATTTGCCAACCCAACCATTGTCCCACTCTTCCTGGAGTTTGATTATCAATTTCTAAATAAAATTTCGTAAATGGTGCTGGTTTAATAAATCGTAATTCATTCTTTGGGTTTGAATCAAATAATAATTTATTCTCCACTAAATTACTCCACATATAATATTCGTTAGCTTGACAAAACTGCAATTGAGTTTCTGTATAGCCTATTTTATTAGCATCCGAATAAAAAGGAAT
>JBIKZB010000289.1:0-2505 GCA_044354955.1 Flavobacterium sp.
TCATATTATTAGAATCCCTTTTTTTATATTAATCTTCGTCATCTAAATCTTCAGAATCGTTATTGCTTTCATCTTCTTCTTCCTCTTCATCGTCTTCAATGTCTAATTCTTTTAGACCAACGATTTTATCTACTGCAACTTCGTCTTCAATAATATCATCTTCATCATAATTTTCAATACGATCAGATAATTTAGTACTAACTTTTACAAGAAAAATAGTATCTGTTGTTCTAACTTCTACTGCTTCAATTGTTTCATTTTTTGCATTCTTAAAACGTATGATGTCAGAATCATCATAACCATCAGGAAATTTCTCAACTAATAACGTTAAGATTTCATTTGTTAATTTAGCGTAATCAACAATAACTCTTTTCATTGGGTAGGTTTTAATCTAATTTTGGTCAAATGTACTATCCTAAACTTATATTTTCAAGCAAAATAAATTTTTTTTTTAACTTTTTTTACCATCCTAAAATATAAGCAAACATCAACGGTGCAACTATTGTAGCATCCGATTCTACTATAAATTTAGGTGTATGAATATCTAATTTACCCCAAGTAATTTTTTCATTTGGAACTGCTCCAGAGTAAGAACCATAACTAGTTGTTGAATCAGATATCTGACAGAAGTAGCTCCAAAATGGCACATCATGCATTTCCATATCTTGATACAACATAGGAACCACACATATTGGGAAATCTCCAGCAATTCCTCCACCAATTTGAAAGAAACCAATTCCTTTACCTGCACAATTTTTTGGATACCAATCTGCTAACCACATCATATATTCAATACCACTTTTCATTGTAGTAGCTTTGAATTCTCCTTTGATACAATAAGAAGAGAAAATGTTTCCCATTGTGCTATCTTCCCATCCAGGAACTACTATAGGTAAATTCTTTTCTGCAGCAGCAACCATCCATGAATCGGCAGGATCAATTTCATAGTATTGTTTTAAAACACCAGAATTAATCATTTGATACATAAATTCATGTGGAAAATAACGTTCTCCTTTTGAATCTGCATTATTCCAAATATCAAATAAATGCGATTGAAGTCTTCTGAAAGCTTCTTCCTCTGGAATACAAGTATCTGTTACACGATTATAATGATTTTCTAATAAATCCCATTCTTCTTGAGGCGATAAATCTCTGTAATTTGGAACTCTTTTATAAGAATTATGAGCTACTAAGTTCATGATATCTTCTTCTAAATTAGCTCCAGTACAAGAAATAATATGTACTTTATCTTGACGAATCATTTCGGCTAATGATTTACCTAATTCTGCTGTACTCATAGCTCCAGCTAAAGTAATCATCATTTTTCCGTTGTCTAATAAATGTTCTTCGTAGCCTTTTGCCGCATCAACTAAGGCTGCAGAGTTAAAGTGAAGATAATGTTTTTCTATAAACTGACTAACTGGTCCTTTGCTCATTATTTCTTATTTTATTGTTCTTTTCTTTTGTTGTATCCTAAAATTTCTAAAACATCTTCGGCTTTTTGTTGTTCTGAAAACACTTCAGTTGCAATAATTCCGTTTTTGTCTTTATCAATTAAAATGTGTTTTGGTTGCGGTAAAATACAATGACTTAAACCACCAAAACCTCCAATTGTTTCTTGATAAGCACCGGTGTTGAAAAATCCTATATATAAAGGTTTTTCTTTATTATATTTAGGTAAATAAACGGCATTCATGTGTTGTTCCGAATTGTAATAATCATCACCATCACACGTTAATCCTCCCAGTAAAACCCTTTCATAAGTATCGTTCCAACGATTAACGGCAATCATTACAAATCGTTTGTTAATTGCCCATGTATCTGGAAGTGTTGTGATGAATGACGAATCAATCATGTTCCAGTTTTCACGATCATTTTGTTTCTTTTGATATAAAACTTGGTATAAGGCTCCTCCAGCTTCTCCTACAGTGAACGAACCAAATTCGGTAAATATATGAGGAACTTGAACTTCAGCTTCATCACAAGCAATTTTAATTTGGTTCAAAATTTCATCAACCATATATTGATAATCATAATCAAAGGCTAATGAATTTTTGATTGGAAAACCACCACCAATATTTAAACTATCTAAAGTAGGACATTCTTTTTTCAAAGCAATGTATACTTTCATACATTTTAATAGTTCATTCCAATAGTAGGCGGTATCACGAATACCTGCATTAATGAAGAAGTGAAGCATTTTTAATTCCACTTTTTTATTTTCTGCAATTTGTTTACGATAAAATGGTACAATATCTTTATATCCAATTCCTAAACGAGAGGTATAAAACTCAAATTTCGGCTCTTCTTCCGCTGCAATACGAATTCCGATTTTGAATTTTCCGTCAATTTCTTCTTGCAGTAAATCTAATTCTTCAAAATTATCAATTACCGGAATGGTGTTTTTATGTCCGTTGTTGATTAAACGAGCAATATTGGTTACATATTGATCGCGTTTGAAGCCATTACAAACAATAAAAGTGTTTTTATTGATTTTACCTTCTT
>JBIKZB010000157.1:0-4848 GCA_044354955.1 Flavobacterium sp.
CGGAACGTGTGTTAAATCTACAGTAACAGGAGAAACTGCAATATATTCATTATCATCATTGTCAGTACAAGAAAAAATTAAAATAATTAAAATGGCAAAAAATTATAAAAAAGCGTATTTTTTTGTCATATTATAAGAGTTTATTTGTTTATAGTTATTACAAATATAACTTTTTTTTTAAAATGACAATATATTTTTTTAAACGTTATATGTTGTTAATCAGCTTTTCAGCAATTTCAACATTATAATTTTTAAGGTTTTCTAATGCTTGAGCCGATTGATAATCAAAATTAATTTCTAATTCTTGATGCTTTTTTTTGTTATTTATTCGATTGACTCCGTCGTAAAATCGTCTAACTTCATTCATGTTAGATAAAATTAATCGAGGTACTTTAACATTATTTCCGTTTTCATCTTTCGCGACCATTGTAAAATAACTCGAATTGCAATGTTTTTTTATTCCAGTTTGAATGTGTTCTGATGTAACTCGAATACCAACAATTATTGAAGTTTTTCCAACGTAATTAACTGAAGCTTTTAAAGTTACTAATTCTCCAATTTCTACTGGATTTAAAAAATCAACCGTGTCAACAGAAGCAGTTACGCAATAACATCCCGAGTATTTTGAAGCACATGCAAAAGCAATTTGGTCCATTAATTTTAATAAATAGCCACCATGAATTTTACCACTAAAATTAGAATGCGAGGGTAACATTAATTCCGACAAGGTAATTTTTGATGCTTCAACTGTATTTACGGTTTCCATATATGTTTAATTTTTAGAGTAACTTTGGTAATAAAATAGCGAGTGTCGCCCCCACCAAAAGAAAGTTTTATAGCGTTCTTCAAATTCTAAAGTAACTTTTTTGCCCTACCATTTTTTCATTTCTGCTATTACTACATCTTCATTTTCCATTACTGAAAATGCAAAAATTTGTGCTCCTTATATTCCTTGACTCAATTCGCCTTCCCAAGTTTTCACAACAAATCCTTGAGATTAAAGTAAGTGATAAGGCGATGTAAAGCGATATTTATCGTAACATATTATTCTTTTTTAGTCGTTTTCGTTTTTAGAAAGTAATGCTATTTCGCCAGATTCTTCAGCTCTTTTTAAAACAGCTTCTGGAAGTGATTTTTTAGCTTTGGCTCCCATTTTTTTTAGTTTTTCAACACTGTTTACCAAATTTCCTTTGCCATCAACCAATTTGTTCATAGCGTTTCCGTATTCTATCTTGGCTTCGTCCATTTTCTTGCCAATTTTAATCAAATCAGAAACAAAACCTTCAAATTTATCATACAAAGCTCCAGCCTGGCGAGCAATTTCAATCGCATTTTCTTGTTGCTTTTGATTGGTCCACATACTATCAATTGTGCGAAGAGTAGCCAAAAGTGTTGATGGCGTCACAATCACAATGTTTTTTTCAAAAGCTTTGTTATATAAAGTTGTATCTTGATTTAAGGCCACAGCAAAAGCCGATTCAATAGGAATAAACAACAAAACGAAATCCGGACTTTCCATGTGGTATAAATCGTGGTAATTTTTGTTACCCAATTGTTCCACATGACGATTAATAGAAACGATATGTTCTTTTAAATGTTGATTTTTTAGTTCCGAATCTTCCTCGTTAATATAGCGTTCGTAAGCTGTCAACGTTACTTTCGAATCGATAATCATTTTCTTGCCATCAGGAAGATTAATGATAACGTCTGGAAATACACGATTACCGTCTTCAGTAACGTGACTTTGTTGCACGAAATATTCTCTATCTTTTTCTAAACCTGATTTTTCTAAGACACGTTCTAAAACCAATTCACCCCAATTTCCTTGCATTTTGCTATCGCCTTTTAGCGCTTTGGTTAAATTGATGGTTTCCTTGCTCATTTGTTCGTTCATTTCGCGAAGTCCCGAAATTTGTTGGCGTAAAGCAGCGTGATAATCAATGCTCTCTTTGTGTGTGTCTTCGACTTTCTTTTCAAAAAGTTGAATTCTATCTTGTAGAGGCGAAAGAATATTTTTAAGATTCTCTTTATTTTGCTCGGTGAATTTCACTGTTTTTTCTTCTAGAATTTTATTAGCCAAATTTTCAAATTCTTTGGTGAATTTCTCTTGAAGTTGCTCCACTTCTTGCTTTTGCTCTTTATGACGTTCTAAAAGATTATCGAAATCATTTTCTTTTTTGGCTAAATGAATGGCTAACGATTCTTTTTCTTTTTGAAGGTTTTCTTTTTCAGAACTAAGTTGTAAAAGTGACTTTTCAAACTGATTTCTCTCGGTTTGAAACTGGATTTTTAATTGTTCAATTTGATTTAAAAGGCCATTAATTTTTTCTTCTAAACCTGATTTTTCAGATTTTGATTGGGCAGTAAATAACAACTTTCCAAGGAAAATTCCAATGGCAAGTGCAACAACAAAAGTGATTAAAATAAGCATGGATTCTGGCATAAATGAATTGTAAAATGTAAAAATACGGAATTAAATCAAACTTCAAATTTGAAAAATGTATTTTTGCAACAAATATTTAGTATGCACCATCATTTCCTCATTCATAAGCCTTACGGTTATTTATCGCAGTTTATTTACCAATTAAAACGCAAGAAAAAGTTGTTGGGCGAATTATATAATTTTCCCGAAAACACGATGGCAATTGGTCGTTTAGATGAAGATTCAGAAGGATTACTTTTGTTAACAACAGACGGCATGATGAGTGAAATTGTCCGAAGTAAAAAAGTAGAAAAAGAATATTACGCACAAGTCGATGGAATCATTACAGAAGAAGCTGTTGAAAAATTAAGAAATGGTGTTGAAATTGGCTTACACGGAAAAAAATACAAAACCAAAAAGTGCAAAGCTTTTAAATTAGAATCTGTTCCTAATTTAGGCGAACGTGGTAAAAAGATTCGCGATGAGCGTCACGGTCCAACTTCTTGGGTTTCGATAACTTTAACCGAAGGCAAATTTCGTCAAGTCCGAAAAATGACTTCAGCTATTGGTTTTCCTACGTTGCGATTAGTTCGAGTTCGTGTGGGAAACATTCATTTGAATGATTTAAAAGCTGGTGAAGTTAAGGAAGTCAGTGGTTTTGATTTGTAATTTATTTGATTTTAAACTTACCTATAGTTGCATCAAAAGTCAAATGTTCGGTATCAAATAACGTATTGAAAATACCAGTTTGAATTAGATTACAAGGTTGGTCTTGAACTATTTGAGTTGGCGTAAACACAATCATTTCATCAGCCATTTGAATCGCCAAATCGATGTCATGCGTAGAGTAGAGGATGGTTTTTCCTGTTTCGTGGGTGAGTTTTTGCAACAATTTCAACAAAGTTGCTTTATGAACCAAATCTAAATGCGTTGTAGGTTCGTCTAAAATAATAATCGAAGTATCTTGTGCCAAAGCACGTGCAATCAAAGCAATTTGCAACTGACCATCGCTAATTTCGTTGTGTTTTTTATGAATTAAATGTTGGATTTCTGTAAGCGAAATAGCTTCTTCAATTTTGATTGTATCTTCTTCTGATAAAGTTCCTAACCAATTAGTATACGGCTGTCTTCCTAAAGCGATGATTTCGTAAACGGTTAAATTACTTGGTGGTAATTTTTCAGTTAATACGATACTTAATTCTTGTGCTAAATCAACTGGTTTATAGCTTTGAAGTGATTTGTGGAGTAAAGTAATTTCGCCTTGTAAAGGAGGAATGATTCCGGTAAGCGTTTTTAACAAAGTAGATTTCCCAATTCCGTTTTCACCAATTAAAGCAATTAATTTGCCTTTTTCTAAATCAAGATTGATGTTTTGAGCAATAGTAATTGTTTCCGATTTGGTTTTGTAGCCAATCGAAAGGTTTTTGGTTTGTATGGTGAAATTTTGTTGGGTCATTTTTATTTTATTATAACGGATTATTTTTTAAACACATAAGTCATGTAAGTTAAAAGTATTTATAAAATTACATAAAAGTTCATTTAAGTTGATTTCTTACATTTCTTTAATCTGTGTTCCTAAAAACGTTTCTTTCTAACTAATAACCAAATCACCACAGGTGCTCCAATTACTGATGTTATTGCGTTTATTGGTAATGTAATATCATTTCCTGGAACTTGAGCGATCGTATCGCAACATAACATGACAATGGCACCTAGTAAAAGCGTACTCCAAAACAACACAAAATGATTACTAGTTTGAAACAACAATTTTGCCATATGCGGAACTGCCAAGCCAATAAAAGCAATCGGACCTGCAAATGCAGTGATGCTTCCTGCTAAAATACTGGTGGCAATAATAATTAAAAAACGCGTTTTCTTATAGTTGATTCCGATGCTTTGAGCGTATTTTTCTCCTAATAATAAGGCATTCAAAGGTTTGATAACCATAAAGCTAATAACTATTCCGATGATAACAAAAACAGATAAAAGCGAAATTTCATTCCAAGATAAATTTGAAATACTTCCCATCGACCAAAATGTGAATTTCTGTAATTTTTCAGCCGAAGTAAAATACGACAAAACCGAAACTATCGCGCTGGTAAAACTTCCAAACATTAAACCGACAATTAAAATTGCCATGGTGTCTTTTAGTTTTTGGGAAATTAATAAAACTGCCATAAAAACTAAAAAGCTCCCCAAACTTGATGCTAAAATCAATCCGTAATTAGATAAAAAGAAAGTAGAAATAAAAGTAGGTAAAAATCCAGTTCCTAAAATAATAAAAGCAACTCCCAGACTTGCTCCCGAACTCAATCCTAAAACATAAGGTCCAGCTAATGGATTTCTAAACAACGTTTGCATTAATAAACCACTCATTGAAAGTCCAATTCCCACTAAAATTGCGGTGATGGCTTTTGGAAAACGGA
>JBIKZB010000214.1:0-3778 GCA_044354955.1 Flavobacterium sp.
TCACCAAAAACAAAAACACCATTGCTATAAGCAAGAGGATGAAAAGAAGGTTTTGTTTTTTGGTTAATGGCATGCGTTGAATTTTTGGCTAAATTACGTTTTTAGAATCTATTTTCGTTTAGTAGTGTAGCACAAAGTTACACGAAGTTTTCACAAAGTTTCACAAATTTATCTTTGCGACTTAGCGTCTTTGCGAGCAAAACTTATTTCAACTTCTCAAAAAAGAACAATTCATGATTTGGCAATACTTCAGGATGTAAAATCTTTACAATATCTTTTAAAACTAAATCAGGTCTATTTTGTGCTAATTCGTAATAAATTACGCCACCTGTTTTGCCTTTTTTAGTACTAAATGAATATACGTTTTTGTTCTTAACCGCTTTGAAATGAATGTAATTTGGATTATTATCCAAAATTTGTTGAATTGAACCAAATTGTCCTGTACCAATCCAAAAATCAGCCTCTTTTGCTTTGTCTAAAACACTTTCGAAGGACAAAGCTAAGCTTCCTGTTCCTTTGGAATCTTTCCACAAATAATTTCCGTTGGCTTCTTTTAAGAAATAGGCTGCCCAACTATCGCCTTGTGGTAAAAACCATTGGTCTTCGTAGATAGCTCCTGCAAAAATCGTAGGTTGGGTTTTAGTGTTTTTAGCTAAAGCTACTACCGAATTGTATTCTTTCTCAATCGAATTAAAGATTTCTGTCGCCTTTTCGTCTAAATCATACAAAGCTCCAAAAAACTTAATCCATTCGGCTTTTCCCAATGGTGTTTTTTCGGTCCAATCTCCGTTGAAGATAATTTTTTGACCGTTTTTTTCTAAGTTTTTGTAGGTTTTTAAATCGCTATCCACACTAAATCCAACGATTACATCAGGTTGAATATCTAAAATAACTTCGGTGTTTAATCCTTGATTGGAGCCTAAATCTCTTACTTTTCCAACATCGATTATTGCTCTTGTTTTTTCAGAAGAAATATATTGTGTGGTTGGAAAACCAATTAAAGTATTTTCTACTCCTAATGATTCTAAAGCCGGAATATGTGTTGTTGAGGTCACAATTACTTTTTTAATTGGTACTTCAATCGAAGTAAATTGTTGCAAGCTATCTGGAATTTGAACGCCTTTTTTGTGTAAAACGTAGGTATAATCATCTTTTGCTTCTGGATATGCATTCGAAACTTTTACAATCGAAAAACCATCATATTTTTCAATAGAAAATCCTTTCGCATGTTGGATGCTATTTTGTACAGAAATATTCAGATTTGAAGAGCTTTCCGATTCTTTACATTGGATAAATCCTAAAAATAAAACTACTAATAAGAAATAATGGCGCATGAAAATATTTTTTGCAAAAGTAGTACTTTACATTCAAAAACAGATTATCTGTAACAAATGATGCCAAGCGATTTATCAAAAACCACTAAATTTGTCGTAAAAAAACATGAGAACAGATTCAAACGCTTTCCTTTATGCAGTAGCAACAATTATTTTAGCACATTTTGTAATTGGCTTTATTTGGTTGTGGCGTAAGATGAATAAGAAGAAGTAGATTACAATTTAAAAGTTATTGGAATACTATAACCTACCGATACTGGTTTGCCTCTTTGTAAACCAGGTGTAAATTTTGGTAATGTTTGAATGATTCGTTTGGCTTCTGCTTCAAAAATTTCTCTGTTTTTTGGACCGCGCGCTCTTAAAGCACTTATTGTACCATCTTTTTCAATTTCAAATGTCACTAAAACTCGAGCTTCAATTTTATTTTCTTTCACTTCTTTTGGATATTTTAACTCTTTTTTAATATGTTTTCTGATTTCTTCATGAAAACAATTCATTTGATCTTTCTTCTCAACGTTTTTACAAGCTTCAAATAAAGGAATTTGTTCTACAACTGCAAAAGGAACAGCTTCATCAGCATATTCTTCTGCATTTTCTGCAACTTCACCAGATACGGGATATTCGGGGTCATAAGCTACCATTTCACTTTCTCTAATAATGCCTGTATTTTCCAATTTAAATTCAACAGTATACTGAGCTTGAACTTTTACGATTTTGTTGTTGTGTTTTGCAGGAATAAATTTTGGAAGTAAATTAAGAACTCGAATTGCTTCATTTTCAAATGCTTTTTTGAAGGAAGTTGGCTTTCCTTTTGCTTCTGTAATGGTGATTTTTCCTTCTTCATCAATAATGAAAGTACAAAAAACTTTAGACTCAAGATTGACTCTTTTGGCTTCTTTTGGATATTTTAAATTTTTTTCGATGTGAGCATTGATAAAGTTTGCAACACAATCTCTTTGATTGTCTCTCTTCTCTTTTTTGCAATTTTCAAAAATTGGAAGTACGTCAACTTTGTTAAACGATAGAATTTCTTGATTTTTGTCAGAATCTGAATTATTTGAATTTACTTGTCCAAAACAACCGAATCCTATCAAAATAAGTATAGATAAATATTTTTTCATTTTAAAACTTTTTTTTACAAATCTAAACAAAAATAAAATACCTTTGCTACCGAATTTTGGTTGTTGTTTCTGAATTTTTCAAAACAACATTAAAAGGGAATTAGGTGTAATACCTAAGCTGTACCCGCAACTGTAAGCTACAAAGCTTGTTATTCTCTACAATACCATTGTTCGCCTTGGCGAATGAGAAGGTTGATAACAAGACGCAAGCCAGGAGACCTGCCACATTCATTGAGTAACAAACTTTCGGGAAAAAAAGTTTGAGTATGGGTAAATTCTGTGCTTTTCTCCCAAATTATTAATTATTGGTTGAAGTGATTGGTTTAAACACATAGTCACATAGTGTTTAGTTTATTTTAAAGGCTGTTTTAGAAAATGATTTTTACACATAGCACTATGTTGTCTATGTTAAATGAAATGCCTTTTTATGTTCTATTTCATCTATGATTCTATGTGTTGAAAAAATTATTTCAGCATGTTTTTATTAACCCTAAAATGAACAAAAAGTTTATTGGCTTAAGTGTATTTACACTAGCTACTGCTTTTGCGTATGCACAAGAAACAGATACGCTAAAGGTGACCAATCTTAAAGAAGTGTTCGTTTCGGACACTAAATTTGCGCAAAGCAAAGAAAAATCAGGTAAAATTATTGAAGTCATTACATCGCAAGACTTAGAAGCAAAAAGAGGTCAAAATTTGGCTAACGTTTTGAGTCAAGTGGCTGGAGTGGAAATCAACGGGAATCAATCGTTTGGTGGAAAAAATTTAGGCTATTACATTCGTGGTGGTCGTAATCGTCAAGTTGCGATTTACATTGATGGAGTTCCAGTAACAGATGCTTCAGGAATTAATTTGGAGTATGATTTACGTTTGATTCCGGTAGAACAAATTGAAAAAATTGAAGTAATGAAAGGCGCTTCAAGTACGTTATACGGAACTGGAGCTGCAACCGGAGTTATCAATATTACTTTAAAAAAATCGGTTATAAAGGAAATTTCTGGGAATGCGTACATCAATATGGGAACTCAAAATACTTCGGAAACTTCAAAAACAAGTGCACAAGATTTCAATCAAGGTGTATCGCTTAACGGAACCATTAATAAAGTTTCGTACATGACCACTTTAAATAGTACGGAAACCAAAGGAATGTCGGAAGCCGCTGGAGAAGATTTTGAAGAAGATACATTTTCGAGAGTCAATGTGTTGCAAAAAATTGGTTTCAAAGCGAATGATCAATTAAGTTTTGAGTTTTTTGGAAATTACGATCGAATCAAGAATACGTTTGACAATTCGTTTGATGGTTTTATTGCCAATTCTGATGAT
>JBIKZB010000054.1:0-8601 GCA_044354955.1 Flavobacterium sp.
CTTGAAATACGAATACGCTAAGTTGTAATTTGCATTTACGTATTCAGGTGTATTTGAAGCTTCAGATGAATTTAAAAACTGCTTGAAACTCAATTTTGCTTCTTCAAATTGATCTAAATTATACTCGGTTTCCGCTTTCCAAAAAGTAGCTCTTGCTGTGAATTTTGCATCTTTATTTTCAGCTAACGATTTTTTAAATAACGCATAAGCACCTTTGTAATCGCCATCGGTATACAATTCTAAACCTCTGTAAAACGTTACTTTTTGATACGCTAATTTATTTTCTGGCGATTTATTTTTCTCAAATAACGAAAGTGCTTCTTTATAATTTTTGGATGTAATATAAGAACTAATCAACAAGTTATTAATCTCTGATTTATAAGGTGAATTTGGATACTTATCCAAATAAGCATTCATGACTTCAGGAACCGATTTGTATGGATTTCCTATTTCATAACTCAATTTGGTATAATTCAAATAGGCATCTTCTTGAATTTTTAAATCAAACTCCATTTCTGAAGCTGTTTTGAATGCATTTAACGCTTGTTGTTTTTTATCCGTTTTTAAATAACTTTCCGCCAAATGATAATACGCATTTTGAGCCACACCATCATTTCCATCAATGATTTTATTGAACTGCGAAATAGCATTCTCATAATCTTTTTGTTGGTAATAAGTATACCCTAATTGGTAAAAATCTGTATTAGTCCATTTTCCTTTTTTTCCGTTATATGCTAACAAATGAGGAAGTGCTTTGTCGTATTGTTTTAAATTAAAATAACTCTCTCCAATGATTTTAGACAATTCACTTTTTTCTTCTCCTTTCGATTTTGGTAATTGCTCCAAACCTAAATCGATGGCTTTTTGGAAATTCCCAAGCTTGAAATTCATATCCGCTTGAAAATACCCCATTTTTTCTTTGTACTTTTCTTGGTCGGAAACTTGATCGAAATATTGATTTGCACTTTTATAATCATCGGTTTCATAAGACATGTAACCTAAATAGTATTTCGCCTGACTTCCAAAAGTCTTTGAATTTACTACTTGATTAAAGTATTTTGTAGCTTCTTTTGTGTTTTTCGCTGTGAAATAGGCATATCCTTTTTGGAAATTATATTTTTCTCTTTCGGCTTGTGACATATTATTTGAATCGGCTTTATCAAACCATTCTAATGATTTTGGATAATTCCCTTGATCAAAGTAATAATGCGCTACTTCAATATAGGCTTGATTCGTTTTTGTACTCGTAGGATAATCTTCTACAAAACTTTCTACCAAAACATCTGCACCCATTTGGTCCAAACGAATAGCACAGTTCGCAAAATAGTAGGCACAATCCGATTCAACTTCCATATTATCGGTTTTGGATTTTACTTTGTCAAATAAAATTTGTGCTGCTTGATATTGTTTATCTTTATATAATTCAACAGCTCGATTAAACTCTGTTAATTCGTGCGTATAGACAGAAGATTGTTGGGCTAAAAGTGTTCCTGAAAAGAAAACAACTAAAAAAGAAAGTTTTAAATACTTTATCATTTGATTCGTTATTTATAAGTTCCAAATATAAGGCTTATTACAAGTAATAACGAAGGCTATTAACATATTATTGTACAATTTTTAAACATAGTTTTCAACCAAAACTACTATTTTTAATCGAAATTAACTTTAAATTTTGAAACAGCCGTTTAAGTTATTACTTTTACATTTTTAAATTAAAATTAACTTATGTCGCAATCTGTTCTATCTTTAAAAAACGCAACGATTTATCAAGATAAAAATCCAGTTTTAACCGATGTTAATATTGAAGTAAAACATGGCGAATTTCTATACTTAATTGGAAGAACCGGTTCGGGTAAAAGTAGTTTTTTAAAAACATTATATGCTGATTTAGCTTTAATTGAAGGCGAAGGTAGCGTAGTTGATTATGATTTAAATACTTTAAAAGAAAACGACATTCCCTATTTAAGAAGAAAATTAGGTGTAGTGTTCCAAGATTTCAAATTACTTTCTGACCGCAACGTAAAAGAAAACCTTTTATTTGTTTTAAAAGCAACTGGTTGGACAGCTAAAGAAGAAATGGATGTAAAAATCGAAGAAGTTTTAGACAAAGTAGGCATGAAAGGTTTTGCATCTAAAATGCCACACCAACTTTCTGGCGGAGAACAACAACGCGTAGGAATTGCTAGAGCTTTACTGAATGACCCTGAATTAATTTTAGCTGATGAACCAACTGGAAACCTTGACCCGCAAACAAGTGTTGAGATCATGGAAGTGCTAAGAAAAATTAATGCTAACGGAAAAACCATCTTAATGGCTACTCATGATTATGCATTGGTTTTAAAATACCCTTCAAAAACATTAAAATTTGAAGGCGGTAAAATGTTTGAAGTTGTTCAAAGAACGGTATAATGCTGTCTATTTTAATAACGATATACCATTACAATCTTTTGCCTTTAGTTAAAGAGATTCATCAACAATGTGTTGATTTAGAAATAGATTTTGAGATTTTAACGCAAGACGATGCTTCAAATTCGATTCATAATTTAGAGAACGAGAAAATCAATTTATTATCCCATTGTAGTTATGTTTCTTTGAAGAAAAATGTAGGTTATCGTGAAAATAAAAATATTTTAGTTAGTCAATCTCGATATGAAAATTTACTAATTTTAGATGGCGATTGTGTATTACCTTTTCCTAATTTCATAAAAAATTACGTTAATCAAATTCCTGATTACGAAGTAGTATATGGTGGAAGAATTCACGCTGAAAAAGCACCGTCAAAACAACAATTACTTCGTTGGAAATATGGGAAATTCATGGAAGATCAAACGGTTGACCAAAGAAATAAAAATGTGTGTCGAGCGACTTTGTTCAATAATACTTTGATAAAAAAATCGGTTTTTAATCGCATTAAATTTGATAGTTCTTTTAAAAAATATGGTCATGATGATACGCTTTTTTCTTTTGAACTTCAAAAAATGAATACTAAAATCAAACATATTCATAATCCAGTTCAACATGACGATATTGACCCGAATGCAGTTTATGTTGAAAAAGCAAAGAACTCGTTAGATAATTTACACTTACTATATAAAAAACAACTTATTACAAAAGAATACAGCAAAATGGTTAACTTAGTTTCTAAGTTACATACTTTTAAAATTACGTATTTACTAGCTGTTTTGTATTCGGTTTTTGGTAAATTTTTAGAGAATCAACTTAAAGGAAACAATCCGTCTTTGTTTGTTTTCAATGTGTTTCGATTGACTTATTTTAGTAAAATTTATATTGGATGAAAATACTGATTATCAATAATTTTAATAGTGAGAATCGACTTGGTGGAGTTGAACATTATTTATATGAATTGATTCAGTATGCCGAAAAAAATAATTCTAACCTAACTTTTAAATGGTTTGGCAAAGAAAAAATCAAGACCAATTGGATTGAAAAATTCTACCACAAAAAAATTACAGCAGAAATTATTCAGGAAATTAAAGCCTTTAAACCTGATATAATTCATTGCTTTAGCATTGGTGCTCCAATAACCCCACAATTCATGGAATATGCAAAATTGAAAGGCATATCAATTGTGTACTCGTTTCGAGATTATTATTACATCTGTCCAAAAAACTATATGTTGAATGATAAAAACGAAGTTCTTTTAAAACATGAAAGCGCTTTAGAATGTATTATACATCATCAACCCAAACGAAATATTTTGTTTGATACGTTATTACATTTTAAACATTCGTATCACAAAAGTATTATTAAAAAGCACATTGATTACTATTTAACACCTTCAGAAAATTTAACACAATTTATTGCTAAACATTTTCAAAAAGAAGGTCAAACTCTTGCAAATCCAATATTAATTGAACCTAAACGTAACTCCAATTCAGAAGAAAACTATATTTTGTTTGTTGGGCGTTTGGTTCCTGAAAAAGGAGTTTTAACCTTGTTAAAAGCGTTTCAGAATATTTCCAAACAATTTCAAAATGAACAATTATGGATTGTTGGAGAAGGAAATCAATTAGAAGAACTTCAAAATTTTACGATGTACAACAACTTGAAAAATGTTTCTTTTTTAGGGAATAAGTCTCGTGAAGAGCTTCAAGTTATTTATACTAATTCGAAATTTTCGGTAATTCCAAGTGAATATTTAGAAGCTTATGGCAATGTAATAATAGAGAGTTTATCCTTTGGTAAAACTATAATTACAAGTGATTTAGTTGGAATTAAAAATGAAATCGAACAAAATTTTGTTGGTTTGACATATCCTTTCAAAAATCAGAAAGCATTAGAAGAAAAAATGATTGCACTTCTTTCTAATCCAAGTTTAAAAACGGAATTAGAAAACAACATTCCAAATTATTTAGTTACAAAAACCTTTGCAAAACATTTTTCAGATTTAGTAAACGTTTATGAAAATTTAATTAGTCGAAATCGCTAAAAACTCTTCAAAATCTCTAATGTAATCTTCTTCTTCAAACACATCCGAGGCTACCACCAAACAAACAGCTCCCGAAGAAAAATTCTTCAATTCACGCCAAATTCCGTTTGTTATTAACAAGCCTTCAAAAGGTTTATTTAAAGTAATTGTTTGTTTGTTTTTTCCATCGTTTAAAACTACATCAAAACTTCCAGCAAGCGCTACTAAAAATTGTTGTAATTTTTTATGTGCATGCCCTCCACGCTCTGCGCCAGCTGGAACATCATACAAATAATAAACACGTTTGATTTTAAACGGAACCACTTCCTTTTCGATAACGGATAAATTACCTCTTGGATCTTCTATTTTTGGAATATTTATAATTTTGGCTTTCATTATTCTTGTATTTGCAGTAAATTTAACCATTCTTTCTTAATTTCTTCAAAAGAAAACTTTTGTACACTTTCTAACGCATTAATTTTACAAGTTGTATATAGTTCTTTATCTAAAAACAATATATTTATTGCTTCTGTAAGCTTTTCAAAATTTTGATTTTCCACTAACAAGCCATTTTTTCTATGCACTATTATTTCATTTGGACCCGAAACTAAATCAAAACTAATTACTGGAGTTTTACAAGCTAAAGCTTCTACTAAAACAAGTCCAAATCCTTCATACTTACTACAAAGCACTAAAAATTTTGCGTTTTGCATATATTTATAAGGATTACTAGAAAATCCAACAAAGACTACATTTTCGTGTAAATTTAAAGACAAAGCTAATTCTTTACATCTTAAGAGTTCTTCTCCTTCACCAACAAGTACTAACTTTATCTTATTTTGAGATAAATTAGAGTTCGCATAACTTTTAATTAGTTCATAAAATTGCTTTAATTCTACAAATCGTCCAACTGCTAAAATATATTCAAAATTAAAATCAATAGATTCCTCTTTCTTAACTTTAATATCCTCAAAATCAATTGGATTATAAATAGTTATTGTGTTTTTTAAATGGTGCTTTTGAATAACTAACTTTTCATTTTCCTTTGCACCACATACAGTTTTATATGCTTTACCATAAAAATAATTAGTCAAAAAAGTATTATTAGGTAAATATGTATCTAGTTTAGAACTGTGAATATTATAAATTAATTTTGTTTTTGGATAAATTAATTTTACAATAAGTAACTCAGTTATAGGATTTATCCTGTAACGCAAATCAATAATAAAATCAAAATTCTGCTTTTTAATATATTTATTAAATTGAATATACCTATTAATCTTATTATAAAAAGGAAAATTTATGTAGGGTAAATCTCCAAAAGAGACTACTTTCCCATCAAGATTAAACCTTTTAATGTTATCTAATAATAATAATTCAACATTAAAAATTTTAATTCTTTTGAATAAAAGAAAAATATTCTCAATCACTTTTGCCAATCCACCAGAATCTAAGTTATAAGCAATAATAGCAATTTTATATTTTTTACTTTGCTCAATCATGGTTATTTATTTACTTTCGTAACAAATATAAAACTCTTCTGTTTAAAATATGCAAAATTTTCCGTTAGTTAGTGTCATTTGTCTTTCTTATAATCATGCTTCTTTTGTTGAAGAAGCTTTAGATTCGGTTATGAACCAAACCTATGCTAACATTGAACTTATTATAGCAGATGATTGTAGCTCGGATAATTCAAAAAAAGTAATTGATAATTGGCTGAAAAAATACCCAAACATTTTATTTATACCAAATGTAGTTAATTTAGGAAATACTAAAACTTTTAATCACGCAGTAAAACATGCTAAAGGTGATTATTTTATCGATTTAGCTGCAGATGATATTTTACTACCTAACTGCATTGAAAACCAAATAAAAAAATTTCAAAATTCAAAGTACAAAAACCTTGGAATTGTGTATGGAAATTTAATTGAAATCGATGAAAACGGAAATTCTATAAGGAATTATTACACAGAAGAAGACCATCCAGAAAGTGGCGACATATACAAAATGGTTATCGGAAGAACAACTAAAATTTGTTCGGTTTCATCAATGATTAAAAAATCAGTTTTTGAAAAATTAAATTATTATGATGAAAATTTAGCCTATGAGGATTTAGATTTATGGGTTAGAGCCGCAAGAGTATTTGATTTTGAATATATTGATGAAGTATTAGCATGTAAAAGAGAAACGCCAAACTCATTAAGTGCTCATTTTTTATTTAAAAACAACTCAAAAACAAAGCAACTGAATCTATCAACTTTGAAAATTTTAAATAATGCTTATCGCTTAAATAAATCAAAAAAAGAACATCAACTATTACTTGGAAGAATACGATTTGAAATATATAAATTTTTAAAAGCTAGAAACTTTATCTTACTTTTCAAACTTTTTTTATTTGGAATAAAAGTTAAGTTTAAAAGTCTTTAAAATTTATTGAAATTGCTTTTTATACTTCTTTGAATATAAATTTAAAACAATATTAAAAAGCAATGTTATTCTAAATATTATTAAAAATAATATAAATTTTACTTTTGCATTTTTTACGGCGTAATTAATATTCTGTGAATAAAAATTTGTTTTAAAATTCGTCTTTTTGAACGATGACAAGAATAATTTTATTTCTGTTTTATCTGTTTCTGTTTTAAAATTATAAAAACTATATATACTAGCTAATTTCATATAAACACGCAAAAAATTAAATTGCGTTTCATATATATACTTTTTATCTATTTTATTTTCTTTTAATAAATGATACAACTTTTCTAAAGTATTTAGAACATAAAAATTTTTCTCAGAAAATATTTTTGTAATTGCTTTTAAATTATCTTGTCTGTAAAAAAAAGTCCCTGAAGAAAAAACAACTTTATTACTTTTTAAAAACAATTTTCTAGTCATAAACTCGTCTGAATCAAAAGCATCTTCAGGAAAAAATTCATTATGCATTAAGCTCGTTTTAAATAACGCAAAACCATGAATATTCCAATTTAAAGATTCTATTAACGCTTGCTCTCCTGATAAAATTACACTTCTATCCAAATTTAAACCTATAATCTTTTTATTCACTTTTTTATTTTCGAAATAATATTCTAAATCTGGCAAAACAGTATCTGCAAAAGTCTCATTCTGCCTCTTTATCATATTTTCAATTAAATCGATAGAAAAAAGATCGTCTTGAGAAGAGTAATAAAAATACTCTCCATTTAAATGTGGTAAAATGAAATTAAATGATTTCGCAACTGTTTGACCATTTTCTTTCTTAAAAACCTTTATTCTATTATCCTTTAAAGCAAAATCTTTTAAAATTTGATAACTATTATCTAAGGAAGAATCATCTACTAAAAGTAATTCAATATTAGAATACGTTTGATGTAATACAGACTGTATGGTTTCATTTAAGTATTTCTCTCCGTTATAAACAGGTATAAAAATGGATACTAAATAATTATCTATCATAACTAAAATAACTTATTTTTTTTGAAATACATCTTAAAAAAAACAACCAATATAATGAAATAAAGAAAACTACTCGCTATTTGACTATACCATACGCCACGAAAATCAAAAAAATGCATTGCAATTACAAAAAGAATAAAATTTATGGTGAATGAAAAAATTTCTGTTAATAAAAACCCTTTTGTTTTTCCAAAAGCAAAAAAACGAATACCTAAAATTAAACATATAGATTTAATTATGTCTAAAATAACTTGATACTTGACAAATGGTGTAATTACCAAAAAACTTTTATTAAAAAAGAATGGTACAAAAAAATCTACCCCTAGTAAAAGAATAACTAAACCAATTACAAAAAGAGGAAATATTTTTTTATAATACTCATTAGTTAACAAAATAACTTCTACTTTCGAACTGCATTTTGCTAATTCTGGTAAATAATAAAAAGACACAAAAGTATTTATAAAAATCATATAGAACCCTGAAATTCTTAATACTGCTTCATAATACCCTGCATATTCTAATGAAAATTTATCAATTATCGTTATTCGCATATAATATGAAAAAGCAAATGACATAATAATTGAAACTAATGACATTAAGCTATAGTTTAATAAAGGGTAAATTTCTTGTTTTACAAATTGAAAGGGTTGAAAGAAAATTGTATGAGAATATATTTTAAAAAAATAATAGGAAGAAATTAGAAACATTATTATTGAAGT
>JBIKZB010000256.1:0-3109 GCA_044354955.1 Flavobacterium sp.
TGAAAGAACTTCGTGATTTAGGTAACACTGTCATCGTAGTAGAGCACGACGAAGACATCATGAAAGCTGCTGATATGATTATCGATATTGGACCTGAAGCCGGAACGCATGGCGGCGAATTAGTAGCACAAGGAACCTATGAAGAAATCCTGAAATTTGATTCGCTTACAGCAAAATATTTGAATGGTCAAGAAGAAATTTCGGTGCCAAAAACTAGAAGGAAATTCAAAAATCATATCGAAGTTATTGGTGCAAGAGAGAATAACTTAAAGAACGAAAATTTCACTTTTCCGTTGGAATGCTTAACTGTAATTACAGGTGTTTCAGGAAGTGGAAAAAGTACCTTGGTGAAGAAAATTTTATTTCCTGCTATTCAAAAAAAATTAGAAGGAGTTGGTGAAAAAGCAGGTCAATTTACCGAATTAGCCGGAAGTTTTTCACACATCAAACATATCGAATACGTAGACCAAAATCCAATTGGAAGAAGTTCGCGTTCAAATCCGGTTACATATATTAAAGCATATGATGATATTCGTGAATTATTTGCGAAACAAAACGTATCGAAACTAAGAAATTATCAAGCCAAGCATTTCTCATTCAACGTAGATGGTGGAAGATGCGAAGTGTGTAAAGGTGATGGCGAAGTAACTATCGAAATGCAATTCATGGCTGACGTTCATTTAGAATGTGAAGTTTGTAACGGAAAACGTTTCAAAAAAGAAGTATTGGAAGTGACATTTGAAGGCAAAAACATCAATGATATTTTAACTCTGACAATAGATGATGCTTTGGCATTTTTTGGAGCGCACAGTCAAACTAAAATTACACAGAAATTACAACCTTTGCAAGATGTTGGTTTGGGATATGTACAATTAGGACAATCTTCTTCTACCCTTTCTGGTGGTGAAGCGCAACGTATTAAATTGGCCTCATTTTTAGTTAAAGGAACCATAAAAGATAAAGCGTTATTTGTTTTTGACGAACCTACAACGGGTTTGCATTTTCACGATATCAAGAAATTATTAGCTTCATTTGATGCTTTATTGGATAAAGGACATTCAATTATTGTGATTGAACACAATTTAGATTTAATTAAATGTGCCGATTACATTTTGGATATTGGTCCGGAAGGTGGTGAAAACGGTGGAAAATTGATGGCTTTTGGCACACCAGAAGAAGTAGCTAAAAACAAGAATTCAATTACAGGAAAATATTTAAAAGAGAAACTAAAATAATGATAAACCCTTCTACAATCGGATGGATTGACAAGTTTTTTGCCGAAAATCGTGATAATTTCATTGATTTTCAAGGCGATTATTTGTCTTTTTATGAGAGCTGTAGAAAAACAGGTTTTATTTATGGCTATGTAGTAAATTTTCAATTAAAAGAAAATCTAAATACTACCAAATGGTCGTATGATGAAATAACAAAAGTAGGATTTTTAAACACCTTATTTTCAATTTATTCCCTCGAAAATAAAGACGCAAATTCGAAAGATTTTATTAGTGCTGTTTACCAATTTTACAACATCATTCAGCCAGAAAACCTGAATTTTATCAAAAAAATGTTACCCGAAGGTTCTCATAGTTCTCGCTTAGAAAAAGTGATTGATGATCGAATTCAAACGAATCAAAATAGCATTACTAAAAACTTTTCGCATATTATAACCAATGCATTGTTGTTTATTGATGTATTAGCATTTCATTCCTATTTAAAAAACAAAGAACTAGCTTCAGATTACCTGAAAAATGTAGAATCAGATTGTATTAAAATTGTTTCAATGGCTTTAAAAACCAAGATAAACAAAACAAAATATGATGAATTATTGGTAAAGCTGTTTGAAAACTCCATTCGTTATACCAAATTTTCAACCATTGATTCTATTGAATTTTCGGATATTAAATTACTGAAATATACAGAATTATTAGAGAAATTATACCTGTTGGATATTGCTCAAATGGCGCTATGGAGTGATGAAAAATTAGAAGAGCATGAAGTTGTATTTTTGAAAAATATCAATACTGATTTAAACTTAGAAGAAATTATTCTTCAAAAAAGCATCAGCGATATTAACTCTTTCATCAATCAGTACAAAGCAGAAATACCTTTCTTTAATTATTCCAATCCTATAAAACATTTTTATGAACAAGCTAATAAAAATGTAACCAAACTAATCATTCGCAATAAAGATAGATTAACAAAAGAAATTAAAGAAAGTGGTGAATTAATGCAACTTTTAGCCAAATCCACTACAAAAGATTTAAGCAAAGAAGAAAAAAAGAAAGTTAAAAAACAACTTTTAGATGTTTGTAAAACCATCCCTTCTTTGACCATATTTTTGCTTCCAGGCGGCAGTTTGTTATTACCTATTTTGATAAAATTTATTCCTCAATTATTGCCTTCAGCCTTTAATGAAAATTTAGACGATTAATTTTTTTAGTAACAATTAAAAAATAAAAGTCCCTAACTACATCAGTAATTAGGGACTTATCTATTGTTGTGTTTTAATTATTCGTTTACTAAAACCCATTCGCCAGAAGCTATTAAACTTTCTGCTTTTTTATATTTCATAGCTTCACTTTTACCACTCATTACGTGCTTGATGGTCACTGTGTCATTACGATTAATTTTTGGCATTTCTCTTGTAATTGTTTCCGTTACTTGAGGTCTTTGACTTGCCATTTCTCCAGCTCTTTTTGCTTGTGTAGCCGTATCTTCACTATCTAAATCTTCTTTTGATTCAGTGTAGTTTTCTTTTTGCTTTACTTGCTTAGCTTCCTGAATATCTGATGAATTATGCGAAGGTAAATCGCCTTTAAACAAGAACGAAATCACTTCTTTATTTACTTCATCAATCATTTTCTTGAACAAGTTGAAGGCTTCAAACTTATAAATTAGTAATGGATCTTTTTGTTCGTGAACCGCTAATTGAACCGATTGTTTCAATTCGTCCATTTTACGCAAATGTTTTTTCCAAGCTTCATCTACAATCGCTAACGTGATATTTTTTTCGAAATCAGCTACCAACGATTTACCTTCAGAACTATACGCTTTTTCTAAATCGGTAACCACGTTTAATGATTTAATCCCATCAGAAAATGGCACAACA
>JBIKZB010000133.1:0-5466 GCA_044354955.1 Flavobacterium sp.
CGTAAACGTTTTTGATAATTGGATACGCTTCACGAGCATCTCTAGCTATTTTTTCTTCATAATGAGCTAAAACTGCTTTGTAAGCCTTTCCTGTAATTTCTCTAGCCGAAAGTTTTGCAAATTCAGCAGGCGTAACTGGAGCACTGATTGAGAAATAACGAATCAATTCGAATTCGAAATTTTTGAAATCTTCTGCCAATTTGTTTTGTTCAACAACTAATTCGCAAGTGTCATACATCATATTCGCGATATCCACTTTCAAACGTTCTCCATGTAAAGCGTGACGTCTTCTTTTGTATACTACTTCTCTTTGTGCATTCATTACGTCGTCATATTCTAACAAACGTTTACGAACTCCAAAGTTATTTTCCTCTACTTTTTTCTGAGCTCTTTCGATAGATTTTGTCATCATAGAATGTTGAATAACTTCCCCTTCTTTTAGACCAATTCTATCCATCACTTTCGCTACTCTTTCTGAACCGAATAAACGCATTAAGTTATCTTCCAAAGACACGTAGAATTGTGAACTACCCACATCTCCTTGACGACCTGCACGACCTCTTAACTGACGGTCAACACGACGCGAATCATGACGTTCTGTTCCGATAATTGCTAAACCACCTGCTTTTTTAACTTCATCAGATAATTTAATATCGGTACCACGACCTGCCATATTGGTTGCGATTGTAACTACTCCAGGTTTTCCTGCTTCCGCTACAATTTCAGCTTCACTTTTGTGCATTTTAGCATTCAATACATTGTGTTGAATACCTCTAATTTTTAACATTCGGCTTAATAATTCCGAAATTTCTACTGATGTTGTTCCAATCAATACAGGTCTTCCTGCTTCTGATAATTGTACTACATCTTCGATAACTGCGTTGAATTTTTCACGAACCGTTCTGTAAATTAAATCGTCTTTGTCTTTACGAGCCATTGGACGGTTGGTTGGAATTTCCACAACGTCTAATTTGTAGATTTCCCAGAACTCACCTGCTTCTGTTGAGGCAGTTCCTGTCATTCCTCCTAATTTGCTGTACATACGGAAATAATTCTGTAAAGTAACGGTAGCAAATGTTTGAGTAGCGGCTTCGATTTTTACGTTTTCTTTCGCTTCGATTGCTTGGTGTAAACCATCTGAGTAACGACGACCATCCATGATACGTCCTGTTTGCTCGTCTACAATCATTACTTTATTGTCCATGATAACGTATTCGGTATCTTTTTCAAATAAAGTGTATGCTTTTAATAACTGAGTTAACGTGTGAATACGTTCTGATTTTATTGAGAAATCACGGAATAATTCTTCTTTACGCTCTGCCATTTCTTCAGCAGAAAGGTTTTCTTTTTCAATTTGAGCGATTCCTGTTCCAATATCTGGTAAAACAAAAAATTGCGCATCCGTATCTTGAGATAAATATTGGATTCCGTTATCCGTTAACTCAACTTGATTATTTTTTTCTTCGATAACAAAATATAACGCCTCATCAATTTTAGGCATTTCTCTGTTGTTATCTTGCATGTATTGATTTTCGGTTTTTTGAAGCAATTGTTTTACACCTTCTTCCGATAAGAATTTGATTAAGGCTTTACTTTTAGGTAACGCTCTGTATGAACGTAATAAATTAAATCCAGCATCTTTAGTATTTCCTTCTTTGAACAAACGTTTTGCATCTGTTAAACAATCTGTAGCTAATTTACGTTGTAAAGTTACTAAGTTATCAACTTTAGGTTTTAATTCATTAAATTCATGACGATCACCTTGAGGAACTGGTCCAGAAATAATTAAAGGTGTTCTAGCGTCATCAATTAAAACTGAATCGACCTCATCAACAATAGCAAAATTATGTTTACGTTGTACTAAATCTTCTGGAGCATGCGCCATATTATCTCTCAAATAATCGAAACCGAATTCGTTATTTGTTCCATAAGTAATATCGGCGTTGTATGCTTTTCTTCTTTCTGGAGAATTTGGTTGGTGATTATCAATACAATCCACCGTTAATCCATGAAACTCGAATAAGGGTGCTTTCCATGTACTATCACGTTTTGCTAAGTAGTCATTCACAGTTACTAAATGTACACCGTTTCCAGTCAAGGCATTTAAGTATAATGGTAATGTTGCTACTAATGTTTTTCCTTCTCCTGTTTGCATTTCGGCAATTTTACCTTGGTGTAACACGACTCCACCAATCAACTGAACATCGTAGTGAATCATGTCCCAAGTAATTGCTTTTCCAGCAGCATTCCAAGAATTTGCCCAAACAGCATTGTCGCCTTCAATGGTTATATATGACTTAGAAGCTGACAATTCTCTATCCTTTGAAGTGGCAGTAACTGTTAAAGAAGTATTTTCTTTGAATCGACGCGCAGTTTCTTTCACTACTGCAAACGCTTCTGGAAGAATTTCGTTTAATACTTTCTCAGCAATTTCATATGCTTCTTTCTCGATTTTATCTATTTCACTATAAATATCTTCACGAGCATCAATATCTTGTGTTTGTTCAGCATCTTGTTTTAAAGAGGCAATTTTAGCATCTTTTTCTGCACGAGCTTGTTGGATTTTAGCTTTGAATTCGGCCGTTTTAGCACGTAATTCGTCATGAGATAATGCTTGTAATGCACTCTCAAAAGATCTTACTTTATTAATAAGTGGTTGAATCGCTTTTACATCTTTCTCGGATTTATCTCCCACAAAAGCCTTCAATATTGAATTTATGATACTCATAATTTTTATTTTCTAAAATAGGTTTGCAAATATAACCACAAAAAAAGTCTCGGTGAAGAGACTTGTTTCTGTTGTGTTTATTTATTTTTTAATATTCATCCTCATTCCAAAGATAATCTTCGTCAGTAGGATAATCAGGCCAAATCTCTTCCATTGATTCATAGATTTCTCCTTCGTCTTCTATAGACTGTAAGTTTTCCACTACTTCTAATGGAGCTCCAGTTCTGATAGCATAGTCGATAAGTTCATCTTTGGTTGCTGGCCAAGGGGCATCACTTAAGTAGGATGCTAATTCTAATGTCCAATACATCTTTTATCGATTTTAGTTTATGCAAAAATAAATTTATTACCCAATAAGGCAAGTTTTTTTTTACTTTTTTTTTAAAAATTTAAGAACGTTTATTTTTTTAGTCTTCAGTGGTTAGTTTTTAGTGTTCAGTAAGAGCCTTTTGGCTTCTTTTTTAGCATAAAACTAAACTCTGTTTACTACTTTCGAGGGATCCATTGTACCTCATCAGCGTTCAAATCATAGGACAACTTTCGTGCCAAGACAAAAAGGTAGTCAGAAAGTCGGTTTAGGTACTTAATTACGAATGCATCCGTTGGCTCTATGTCATTCAAATGCACCGCTAAACGCTCCGCTCTACGACAAACACAACGAGCAATATGACAATATGACACAGTTGTATGTCCTCCTGGCAAAACAAAATGCGTCATTGGAGGTAAAGACTCTTCCATAATATCAATTTCATTTTCTAAAAACTCAATATCTGATTCAATTATTCCTAGATTTTGTAAGCGAGGCTGCCCATTTTTTAAGGTTTCTTTTTCAGGTGGAGTTGCCAATACTGCTCCAACAGTAAATAATCTGTCTTGTACTTCTATTAATACTTTTTTATACAAATCACTTATATCTTGGTCACGAATTAATCCAATATGCGAATTTAATTCATCTACTGTGCCATAACTTTCTATTCTAATATGATGCTTAGATACGCGCGTACCTCCAAATAATGCTGTGGTTCCGCTATCGCCCGTTTTTGTATATACTTTCATTATAGTGTTTATAGTTTTTGGTTTGTTGTTTATTGTTCTTGAAGTTATTTCTTCAATTGTGTTCTATATTCTTCAATGTTTGCTTTGACTTTTGGATCCAATTCGGGTTCAGCAATATCGGTTAGCTTTTCCATTTCATCCCAAATAATTTTTGCAACAATATATCTTGCTACACCTTTGTCATCAGCTGGAATGATGTACCAAGGAGCAAAATCAGTTGAAGTTTTATTAATAGCTTCTTCGTAATAGTTCATGTAATCGTCCCAACGTTCACGCTCTTTTAAATCGCCAGTGCTAAATTTCCAGTTGTCTTCTGAATTTTCTAATCGCTTTAACAAACGTTCTCTTTGCTCGTCTTTACTCATGTGAAAATAAAACTTCAAGATTGTTGTTCCATTTTGTGAAATATGCTTTTCAAAATTCACCATTTGTTCCATACGATTTTCCCAAAATTGAGGCGTAATGTCTTCTACTTTTTCAATTCCAGCCAAGTTTTCAAACAAAATATATTCGGGATGCACTCTTGTAACCAATACATTTTCATAATGGGTACGATTGAAAACAGCAAATTTTCCTTTTTCGGGCAAAGCCAAGTAATGACGCCATAAATAATCGTGTTCTAACTCGGTTGAATTGGGGGTTTTAAAACTATGCACTACCACTCCACGCGGATTAAACTCTTTGAATACCTCACGAATTAAACTGTCTTTTCCACTAGTATCCATACCTTGCAAACAAATTAAAAATGCATGGCGGTTATGTGCATACATAGCGTCTTGCTTTTTAGAAAGCTTCTTTTGGATTTTATCTAAAGCGAATTCTTCTTGCTCTTTATCTGAATCTATATTTAATTTCGTTGCAAAATTGGCTAATTTAATAGCTGTTTTTACTTTAAAATCTTCAATATTTATATTTTCCATTTTCAATCGCTTCTTAATATGTGTAAAAATAGTACTTTTATGAGCAATTTCTGACTTAAAATTTTCACAAAGTTATCGGTAAAAATATGGAAAAATTTGAACTTAGTAATCTATTTACTATAAAAGGTATTGCAGCGCCATCTGGTTTATTATACTCTCAAAATGTTTTATTTGTTATTTCAGATTCGAGTCAATTTTTATATCAATATGATATTGAAAAAAAACTTTTACTCAAATTTCCATTGGTGAAAGAGGCTAAAGAAAACATTATCAAAGAAAACAAACCCGATTTAGAAAGCATCACACAGTATGGTAATCAACTCATTATGTTGGGCTCTGGCTCTACCAATCAACGGAACACTATGTTTACATTGGATTTAGGTTCCGATACCTTGCAATCGCAAGATTTGAGTATTTTATACCGCAAATTAAAAAATGTTGGTTCCTTTTCGGACGACCAATTGAATATAGAAGGCTCTATTTATGCGCATCAAACCATGTTGCTTTTTCAAAGAGGCAATTCAAAAAATAGTAGAAACGGAATTTTTATTGTGCCTAATCATCAAGAAGATGGTATTCGTTTTGTGCCGATTTCGCTTCCAACATTAGATGACATTGAAACCACTTTTACCGATGCAATTTTGGTTGGCGATACTATTTATTTCTTGGCTTGCTCCGAAAATACAATATCAACTTATGAAGATGGCGAAGTGCTAGGAACCATTTTAGGTGTCATGCATGCACCAACCTTTGAAATCATAG
>JBIKZB010000055.1:0-8549 GCA_044354955.1 Flavobacterium sp.
AGAGGCCACTTTTGCATTTACCGAACTTGGTCTTCCACAACAAGCACCACAATCGTATCCAGCATAATGCGTGTTATTTACACTTGTTGCTCCATGTCCAACTACATAAACAATAGGAGCAAAATCAGTTACCAATCCTATGCTTTTTAGTAATCCTTCAACCCTATTTGCCATTTCTTCAATGGTAAACCCAACTTGCAAATCATCAACTTTTTCATTGCTATTGTTTTCAATAACCAATTTTGATTTTTTATGCAAATGCTTGAAAGAAGCTGTAGTTGCAGGTGACATTGAAGGTTTGAAAATATTCAAAAACAACTTGAATGCTGATGAAAACCCTAAAGTTTGACTAATTATCCAACCAAATAACAATGAATGAGATTGCTTGTGATAATGTAAATCTTTAGCCTGTTTTTTCTTTCTATGTTCTTCTTTAATTAAAAATTTAGGCGTTACAGGTGCAGGACATAATTTTGTGTGAAATTTTCCACCAACAGGCTGAAAGTAAAATTCAAAATTAAAAAAAGCTGCTGTTCCAAAAGTTACTGCTTGTTTGTCGATATGTTCTATATGTCTTCTAAACGAACATTCTCTATCATCCATACAAAACAACCCTTGAAAACTTGATTTATCGGCAATAGTAATCTCATTTACTTCTTTTACTCCTGATAATACCTCATCATAAAAGCTAAATTCAAAAGCTTGTTGCCAAAGCGATAATACATCAAATAGCTCATTGTATTTAATAGTTTCAAACAAATGATATTCCTCTGCTCTTACTTTTAGTCCTAGTGGCGACCAATTACTATTGAATTTTTTATCTAAAACATCAATTTCTAAGAGTAATTCAAATTGCACTAGTTCTTCAAAAGTAATGGGTTTGCTATCTAAAAGCGAACTTGGATTGGATTCAATTGTAGCAATCATTCCACTCCATCCTGGATGCGAAAATTGTTGATCAAACAAATAATACTCGTACAACTCTTCTTTTCCAACAACAATTTCTAACAATTGTGTTATTGAAGCCTTATTGAATAGCAATTCTTTTACTCTTTTAGAAGTGAAAATTCCAGTAGCCGTGTTTTTTTCTAAAGCAATGATAGAGTTTAAAAAACCGTTTTCGTTTTCAGGAAAAGTCCACATAGCAATTCCTTGGTCTAAATAGCTACACAAAACTCTAAACAACAAACTATGTGTTGATTTTTCTAGATTTATAGCATATTCTTTTTTCCAATTGGCACGTAAATTTCCTATTCTTGTCTGAACGGATTCATCATAGGATTGATGTAATAATTTATTTTTCCAAGTTTCTAGATGTTCAACTCCTTTGCATTTTGAAATAACATGGTTTAAAACCTGTTCTTTAATTTCATTATTAGCAAATCTATTTCTAAACTCTACCAAAGAAAGATAGGTTTTATAGCCGAAAATTGCATTGGCTTTTGCTAAAGCTTCGTGAAATTCTTTATGTTGAAATGCGTGTAATGTATTGTGATGCACAAAATCTTTCAACGGGTTTTGTGCTGGTAAATAATGGGTTAAATGATGAAGCACTTTGTGTTCATCAAAACCAACATTTTGTGTTTTCATTTTATAATGAAATTGAATTAATACAAATAAATTATTGATTTCAAAAGGCTTTGAAATCGTAAAAAATAATTATCGTATTAAGACAAATGGAATTTCCAATTACAATATAAATCGTAAAGTGGAATCGTTTCTTTGTAAGAAAATAATTGAGTAGAATAAGGATTTGAGCTTTCAGTAAACTTATTGTTTTTAAAATTTACAGATTTTGTTGGGACTGAAAACCAATCTAACTCTACTTCAAATTCAGGTTCGGATTCAATAATTACAAACTCTCCTTCTTCAACCTCAACAGTATGGAAATGAGAAAAATCAGAAGCTTTAAATTTTTGTTGAAATTCAACTTGGGAAGCTAAAACAACTTTTTGTGAAGAATTAAATGAAACACCAATAGCCCACATAAAAAATGTGAGCATAAAAAATGGAAAAAATTTCATTAATCTATTCAAATTGATTTTACTTTATACCTAAAAGCAATACAAATGTAAAGTATATTTTGATTCAACAAATTAAATTTATGATTTAATTAAAAAATCCGATTAGAAATTCTAATCGGATTTGGTATTATTCTATTCTTTCATAGTTACAACAACTATGCAGTTTATTATAAACTTCGTTTTTTGCTTTTACAAATTCAGTATCGTGCCCTACAGCAGCAATTGCTTTTGCTACATCTTGTACTGAACATTTTGTTTCATCAATAATCAAATGAATATCACCATGATCAGCATGCCATTCTGCACTTTTTACTCCTTTTACTGAAAAAGCTGCTTTTTCAACACGTTTTTCGCACATTTCGCAATTTCCTGCTACTTTGAATTCAACTTTTTTGTTTTTACTTTTCTTTTCCTGAGCTTGAACTGATATTCCAATTAATGAAACCAGCACAATTAAAATAAATTTTTTCATGTTATTGTTTTTTTTGTCTTAATACTTAATACTCAAATCTTAATACTACTTAATTTTAAATCGTAATCCAGCATAATACATAGCGCCAAAAGTTGGTCCATAAATCATACTACTATCAAAATAAGTACCAAAAGGATTCTCATTTTGTACAATTCCGTTTTTCTGTTTGAAATTACCCATATTTTCACCTCCAACATATAGTTCAAAAGTACTTGAGAAAGTTCTGGTTATTTGTGCATTTATTACAGCAAAAGCTGGAGCATATTCACCTAATTGATACATTGAAAGATTTGAAGTTGTAGTAGGTAAACGTTGCTCGCCTAACCAATTGTATGTAACATCAAACTTCCATTGTTGTCCTTTGTCTTTGATATGTGTTTCATAAGCTACATTTGCAAAAAATCGGTGTTTAGCTTGTAACGCTCTTTGCAATTGACCAGTTTGAAACTGGGTTTGCACATCATAAAATTTATAAGAAGTTTTAAAATTTAAGTGTCGGATTACTTCAATATTAAATTCTGCTTGAAATGAATTGGCAAAACTTTTCCCTTCTAAATTGTAAAACAATACTTGTTGTGGTGAAGCATCCACATCAACCACTGCTTGATTTTGAAAATCCGTTCTGTAGTAATCTAAAATTACTTCTGCATCTTTTCCTGCTAATTTGAATTTTTGGATAAAACTCAATCCGTAATTCCATGCAATTTCAGGATTTAATCCGTATAATTTTCCATCGTTATTTAAAATGGAGAAATTTCTATTAGAAGCAAACAATTGTTGGTTTTCAGCAAAAATATTAGCCGCACGTTTTCCTCTTCCTGCAGATGCTCTAATTACTGCTTCTTTCCATGGATTATAACGAATATGTAATCTTGGCGTGATAAAAGTTCCTAAACGATTGTGATTATCAACTCGAGCTCCAGCAACCAAACTAAAATTATCAGTGTTATCAAAAGTATATTCAAAAAAGGCACCAACTGAGCTATCAATTCTTGAAAAATCGCGATTAAAATTTACTGCTACGAATTCGTTATAATCATCGTAAGTAAAATTTAAACCTGTTGTGAATTTATTCTTTGTGTTATTGATAATCGAATTGAACAACAAATTCGAATAAAAACTTTTTTGATGTATATCATACTGACTCAAACCAAAATATGAATCTTGTTTATGCGATTGAAACGAATTTTGAAAGCCGAAACTTTGATACGGCATATCTGGAAAAACGTAACCTGTTTTGTTTGAAATTTCAATTTTTTCAGTATTGATTTCACTTCCCCAAGCATTCATTGTTAATCTATCATTGTCAGGATTGAAATCCATTTCTCCCGCTTGTTTTTCATCGTTCATATAACGAACATTTAAAAAACTTACAATACCCTTTTCGGCATCATTATATTGCCAACGGTTTAAAATATTAACTTGTTTTCCAATTGGTCCATCTAAAAATCCGTCGTCGTTCATGTCGTTTTTACCAACACGCGTGTTACCGTGTAAAAACAAAGTCGAACTTAATTTATCCGAAAATTTATTGTTGAAATGCGTATTGATTTCATAGCGTTCATCTTGTGAAGCATACGCGTTTAAGAAAAACGGAATATCATTCACTGGTTTTAAAACTTCATAATTAATTTGACCTGAAATACTTTCATAACCATTAATGACACTTCCTGCTCCTTTGGTAATTTGAATACTTTCTACCCAAGTTCCTGGCACAAATGACAATCCATACGCTTGTGAAGCACCACGAACCGAAGGAATATTCTCTTCGGCAATTAAAATATATGGACTAGTTAAACCCAACATCTTAATTTGACGATTACCGGTTACAGCATCCGAAAAATTAACATCGATGGATGGGTTTGTACTAAAACTTTCAGACAAATTACAACAAGCGGCTTTCAGCAACTCTTTTTGTCCCATTACTTGAACATTGGTTACTTTATAAAGTGATTGTTCAGTACTTTTCTTGGTCTTGGTAATGGTTACTTCTTTTAAAGTATTTACTTCTTTAAGAACAACTGAAATTACATTTGAAGTAACTTCTATTTTCTTAGTTTCAAAACCTACGTAACTCACTACTAAAAAAGTGGTTTCGGGAAATTTTTTTATGGTAAAATTCCCATCTTCATCTGTTGTTGTTCCAATTGCAGTATTGAACCAAAACACATTAGCCCCTAATAAAGGTTGATTATTTTCGTCTGTTACTATTCCTTTTATGGTTTCTTGCGAATAAATAAATTGAGAAACAAAGAATAGCAAAAACGCTATATTTTTAAACATAATAAGTTTATTTATTGTTATTAATTCTTTGATTTACAGAATAAAAAACAATAAATTATGCGTAAAAAACTAATTGACAATAGAGTTTGTAGAGTGGCGGTGCGTGAGAATCGCAATAAAAAGCCACTTCATTTGATGTTGTAGCTATTGGTCTAAATGTAACTACATTCGGATTCCAATTAGTACTAAAAACTGTTGGTTCTAAATCTAATTGAAACGTTTTAACCAATATATCATCGGTCTTTTTTTCAACTTTGATTAATTTGTTTGAACAACAAGAATCGTGAGAATCTTCTTTTGCACAACATGATTTTGCTTCCTCAATACAAGGTTCGTCTTCTTGGTATTGAAAAGAAACCGATGCAATTTCATCTTTACAATAATGTACCACAAAACTCAACCCTAAATTGGCAAGCAATATTAGAGCGGCTAAAACTATACTTATGTGTTTTCTGAAATTCATTGGGACAAAAGTAGTAATTATTTTGAAAACTGTTGATAATAAAATGCTGGAATAAAGAGAATTAAAAAAAGAGGTTGTATCAAAAATCGTCTTAAATAAAACAATATCAAATAATCAGGTTCATTAGTACATCGCAACACTACAAAAAATAAAATCACAAACAAAAGAAACAAGACCAAAAATAATATTGCTGAAAATTTAACCAATTGAAGTTGTTTAAAAAGCAAATAAATAATATTTAATGAAAAAAAAGTGTTTACTGAATATCTAAATAAAAACCCAAAAAACAATTTTACATCATTTAATTCTGGTACGGATTGATTTTGAGAATGGCTTTTAAAAAAATTCAAAAAAGGATCGTAAAAAAGTACATCTTCAAAAAAACGCACACAAACTAATCCTATTAATGAGAGAAAAATAAATAGAAAACGTAGTTTGTTATTCCTAATTTCTTTTAACATACCCCGAAAATTTAGTGATCCAAAAAATCCACAATAAAAACACTACACCATAAATAAATAAAGGAAAAATTGTACCATGCAATAGTTCTTCATAGGCTGGATAATAATACAACGCGTAAGTTAATAAAGCAATTCTTAAAATATTCAACGCATGAATTATAAGTATTCCTATTACAATGTATAAACCTGTTTTTTTCCAACGATTTGAAAAAGCAAAAATAAAGGCTGCAAATAAAATCATAACACTTACAGCATTACATCCTTCAACAACACGTGCTAAATATTTATCTTTAAAATATACTTTTATAGATGATTCTGTTTGATGTGGTAAATTTTTCGCTTCACCAATAACTAAATTTAATAAATCTACGGTTTGATTAGCTACAACTTCTGTAAAATAATCCACTTCATTAGTTGCTGCTTCGTATTGATTTAAGTACATTTTATACAAGAAAGCAAAAACTACATAAAACAGTAAAAACTTAATCAAAAAAGCAAAAAAGGGTTTATATTGAATTAGAATGTTTTTCAAAATATGAATTTTTAACAAAAGTATAGATTTTTTTATAGCGAGGAATAAATACTTTTGTAAAAAAATACCACTATGACATTTGAAGAATTAAAACCTATTGTTTCCAAAATTATCTTGAAAGAAAATGCAACTCGCGACGAAAAACTAAAAGAAATTTGTCAATTATTAAGCGAAAACATTTCATATTATGACTGGGTTGGATATTACTTTGCCAATCACGAAACTAAAACATTGCATTTAGGTCCCTATGTTGGTGCAGAAACTGACCATACAGTAATTCCATTTGGAAAAGGAATTTGCGGACAAGTTGCTGAATCAAATGCTAATTTTGTAGTTCCTGATGTTGCAGCACAAGACAATTATATTGCTTGTAGTTTTACTGTAAAATCGGAAATTGTGGTTCCTTTATTTGTGAATGGTATTAACATAGGGCAAATCGATATTGATTCACATGTTATTAACCCTTTTACAGATACAGATGAACGCTTTTTAGAGTTTGTAAATAAGGAAGTTTCAAAATTATTTTAAAGAAATAATAACATCTCGCTCTTTTTAATATATTTGTCTGGAATTAACTATCTAATTAAAATTTTATATGCCGTTTAACGTACCCAGTTTAGAACTTCCTTTTTTTGCTAATCTATTAATATTATTAGTATTAGCTAGAATTTTTGGCGAAATAATGGAACGTTTTAAACAACCCGCTATGATTGGTGAAATATTGGCTGGGGTTTTATTGGGTCCAACTGTATTAAATTTCATTCATAGAACCGAAGAATTAAAGGTAATATCTGAGCTAGGGGTTTTTTTATTAGTAATTATAGCAGGATTAGAAATTCATTTAGATGAGATAATTAAATCTATGAAAGGCAGAAATATTGTAATTTCAATACTTGCCTTCTTTATTCCAATTGTTTCTGGTTATTTAGTAGGAAGTTATTTTGGACAAGATGTAATGTCAACCATTTTTATTGGTCTTTGTGTAGCAATTACAGCTTTACCTGTAAGTATTAGAATATTGATGGATTTAGGAAAATTAAATTCTCCTGTTGGTCAAAAAATCATATCTGTTGCTATTTTTGATGACGTAATTGCCTTAACCATATTAGGCGTTTTACTAGACATTAAAGATGTTGAGCCAACATTTGCAAATATCACTAAAGCAACACTTATCACTATAATAAAATTGAGTTGTTTTTTAATATTAGTAATTGCAACCTACAAATTGATTAAAAAATTATCTCGTGAGGAAAACTTCATTGAAAATAAACTCAATAAAATATTAGAAATACTAAAAGGTAAAGAATCATTATTTGCTGTTTTCTTTGTGTTTATTTTAATTTTTGCTACCATTACAGAAAGCATTGGATTACATTTTATCATTGGATCCTTTTTTGCATCCATGTTAATTTCAAAAGAGTTGGTAGGCGAAAAACATTTGAACACGTTTCACAACACCACAAATAGCATGGCAATGGGATTTTTAGCGCCTATCTTTTTTGCTGGAATTGGATTAGAATTTCAATTTTCATCGATTCAAAATTATCCTTTATTAATTGCCATAATTGCTGTTTCATTCCTTTCAAAAATTATTGGCGGATATGTTGGCGGTCGTTTTGCGAGATTAGATCATAAAATTTCACTTGCATTAGGTTTTGGATTAAACGCAAGAGGCATAATGGAATTAGTAATTGCAAATATTGCTTATAAAGCTGGAATTATCAATACCGAAATCTTCTCAATGCTTGTTATTATGGGACTAATCACAACATTATCTACCCCTTTCTTATTAAAAAGAGCATTCAAATCAATTGAAAAATCGGTTTAATTTTCAACTTTTTAAAAATATTTCTAAATACATATTTCTAAATTCCAAAATATTCCTATATTTGCACCCGAATTGCAACCATACAATTCATACATAAAAATCATTTAAAATAATATTGGCATGTACTTGACAAAAGAAACAAAAGCTGAAATCTTCGCAAAACACGGAGGAAAAGCTGAAAACACTGGATCTGCTGAAGGGCAAATCGCATTATTCACATTTAGAATTTCTCACTTAACTGAGCACTTGAAAAAAAATCGTCACGATTTTAACACTGAGCGTTCGTTAGTACTTTTAGTAGGTAAAAGAAGAAGTCTTCTTGACTATTTAAAGAAAAAAGATATCAACAGATATCGTGAGATTATTAAAGAATTAGGAATTAGAAAATAATCAACTAAAGGGGCTTTGTGCCCCTTTTTGTTTTGTATATATTAACAGAAAAAGTTTGGTTTTTCATTGGGTTACAAACAACTACACACAACAACA
>JBIKZB010000056.1:0-8499 GCA_044354955.1 Flavobacterium sp.
ACTTAACTTTGTTCTGTCAAAATGAAATTACTTCAAAAAGATGGAATTCAAAGAAGCAAAAAATAAATTCGTACAAACATGGGGAGCTTTAGGTTCTCAATGGGGCATTAACAAAACCATGGCACAAATTCATGCGTTGTTGATGGTTTCGCACGAACCTATTTCTATGGAAGACATTATGGAAGAATTACAAATTTCGCGCGGTAATGCTTCAATGAATTTAAGAGCTTTAATGGATTGGGGCATCGTGTACAAAGAATACAAAGCAGGCGAAAGACGTGAATTTTTCACAGCCGAAAAAGATTTAGACGAATTAGCCGTAAAAATTTCTAGAGAACGTAGCAAACGTGAAATCAAACCTGCGTTGAAAGTTTTGAAAGAAGTTTCTTCTATAAAATCAGACAACACTGAAGCAGAAAAACATTTCGTAGATCAAACCACAAAGTTGTACGACTTCGTATTAAAAGCCGATAACGTTTTAGATAAAATCACCGAATATAAAGACAATTGGTTGGCAAAATTGGTTGTTAAAATCATGAAGTAAAAAAATTTAATCATAACTTTCAATTATTTCTGAAAGTTTAAAATAATAGATAATATGGGAATAATAAAAACACTCAACTCAATAGCTATTGGAATACCCATAGTTCTAGCTTTAATTGGTTATTTCACCAATGACCTATCGGGAAACTATTAAGGATTTGCTCTGTTTTCAACAATACTTACAGGATTTATTCAATTAATATTAGGAATAATTCTTCTATTTAAATTCAAAGAAAACATTCATTACAAAATATATTTCTTAGGTGTTATAATGTTCTTTTCGATTTGGATTTGGTGTCCAATAATTAATAAAGTAGACTATTTCACTTATACATTGATTTATATTCCACCAATATTAGCTATCTACTTATCAATATTGATCTATAAAACTCCAAACAAATGAACCTCAACATCATCGCCTACCTAATCTATTTTAGCATTACAGCCATCATCATTGTCAAAGTTGGAAAAGTCTGTTATCAAAATGGAAACATTTTCGTTTCGCAATTGATTCCTAATCATCAAGACTTGTGTCACAAAATAAATCAATTGCTTTTGGTGGGCTATTATCTCTTAAATATTGGGTATTGTGCGATGACGATAATTTCTTGGGAACAAATTGAAAACATCACACAACTCATAGAAGTGATTACCTCAAAATCGGCTTTCATTATCATTGCGATTGCCGTTATGCATTACATCAACATTATATTATTAACGAATTACATCAAAAAATTAATTTAAACACAATTATTATGGAAACTACAAAAATTTTAATCGGCTATGCAATTTATCTTCCAATTGCTTTATTTTTAACCTACTATGTTTCAAAAACACTTTTTAAAAACAGTAAAATTTATATGTTGGATATTTTTAAAGGTCGAGAAGAAATTGCTAACGCCACCAATAAATTATTCGAAACTGGATTTTATTTACTGAATTTAGGTTTTGCGCTTATGATTTTAGAAATTTATTTATACAAAGACAGTTATCAAGAACTGATTGAAAAACTGAGTTATAAGATTGGTGGATTTTCAATTTATTTGGGCATCATGTTGTTCTTGAACTTATTTTTCTTCTTTAGAGGAAAACGAAAAGCAAGTCAAGCACAAGCAGAACAACGAATGATTATTAATGGGTAAATTTACAATCCTGACAGGTTTTTGAAACCTGTCAGGATTAGCAATAACCACCACAAAATCGGAACGCTTTCTAACCAAAATGACGCATAATATCTCGAACGGTTTTCATTGGCAAAAAAAAGAAAAACTACTATTGTTCCACAAACTAAAAGTTTGAAAAAAAGTGGTAAAAAGTGATGATTATTCGTGTAGAAAAACTCTAAAATCAAAAGCAAAAACAACAAGAGATAACCTAGGTTTTTCGTCAACTTCACTCCTATTTTCTGCGGAACAGTTTGTAAATGAATGTCATCGTGTTTTACATCTACAATATCAAACACCAAAACAATCGAAAACACTAACAAAAATCGTTGCATCGCCATCAAAAGCACATCGGTAGAAAACGGAATTTCAGCTGCTACCAATGGTAAAATCACGGTTACGCCTACCCAAGTAATTCCAACCATATAAATTTTCACACCTTTCCAATTTCTAGCGTTTTGTTTGTTTGGAAAAAAGGGTAATGTATATAATAAAGTCAATCCTAAAAAAACAAAAGCACTACTTTTGGCAAACCAATTCAATTGCAGAAAAAAGTAAAAACAAGCTAGCAAAGAAATAAAACTCAAAAAAACAATTCCTTTCAGTTCCTTTTTGATTTCTTTTTTGTTTAACCTAGCTAAGGCATCGAATTTTACAAAATTATATCCTACAACGGTTCCAAAAAAAGCAAAGAAACTTACAGAAGAATCACCGTTTACACTGAAAAAATAGTGCGTCATGGATACCAAAGCAAAAGCGGATAATGCCACATGCAAACTACTATTGATGTAAAAATCGATAATTTTCTTTAAAACAACCATTCAACAAAAATAATCAATCTGTTAATAAGACTCGATTTTAGTTGATAAAATCACAAAATTTCACATTTTAAAAACAAATTATTACAAGATTAATAATTACTTTTGTTGTCCAAAACAACACAAAATAACACACATACACATTTTTAGTAAATGAAAACAGATGCATTCGCTTTAAGACATTTAGGACCACGTAATAGTGACTTAAATCACATGTTTAAAACGGTTGGTGTAGAATCTTTAGACCAATTAATTTTCGAAACTATTCCAAATGATATTCGTTTAAAAAACGACTTAAATTTAGATGCTCCTATGACTGAATATGAGTATTTAACTCACATTCAAGAATTAGGAAAGAAAAACAAAGTATTCAAATCATATATTGGTTTAGGATATCACCCAGCTATCGTTCCGGCAGTTATTCAAAGAAATATTTTTGAAAACCCAGGATGGTACACGGCTTACACACCTTATCAAGCCGAAATTGCACAAGGTCGTTTAGAAGCGATTTTGAATTTCCAAACTACGGTTATCGAATTAACAGGAATGGAAATTGCAAATGCGTCTTTACTTGACGAAGGAACAGCTGCTGCAGAAGCAATGGCATTACTTTTTGATGTAAGAACACGCGATCAAAAGAAAAACAACGTGAAGAAGTTTTTCGTTTCGGAAGAAATTTTACCTCAAACGTTATCCGTTTTACAAACACGTTCTACTCCATTAAATATTGAATTAGTAGTCGGAAATCACGAAACTTTTGATTTTTCAACAGAATTCTTTGGAGCTATTTTACAATATCCTGGAAAATACGGTCAAGTTTATGACTATGCAGGATTCATTGCAAAAGCAGCAGAAAATGAAATCAAAGTAGCGGTTGCAGCTGATATTTTATCGTTAGCGAAATTAACTTCTCCAGGTGAAATGGGAGCGGCTGTAGTTGTAGGAACTACTCAACGTTTTGGAATTCCAATGGGTTACGGTGGTCCACACGCTGGTTATTTCGCAACTAAAGAAGAATTCAAACGTTCTATGCCAGGAAGAATCATCGGTGTTTCTATCGATGTAAACGGAAACCGTGCATTACGAATGGCTTTAGGAACTCGTGAGCAACACATCAAACGTGAAAAAGCAACTTCAAACATTTGTACAGCGCAAGTTTTACTAGCAGTTATGGCAGGAATGTACGCTGTATATCACGGACCAAAAGGTTTACAATATATTGCTGATAAAGTTCACACTTCTGCGGTTACCACTGCTGATGCTTTAAATAAATTAGGTGTTTACCAAATAAATTCAGCTTTCTTCGATACTATCTTAGTAAAAGCAGATGCGAATAAAGTAAAAGCAATTGCTGAAAAACACGAAGTAAATTTCTTCTATCCAGATGCTGAAACGATTTCGATTTCTTTTAACGAAACAACTTCGGTAAACGACATCAATCAAATCATTGCCATTTTTGCTGAAGCAACTGGAAAAGACAAAATCACAATTAGTCAATTAGCTAATGAAGTAATGGTCCCTGAAAACTTAGTAAGAAAATCAACTTTCTTACAATATGATGTTTTCAACAACCATCATTCGGAATCGCAATTGATGCGTTATATCAAAAAATTAGAGCGTAAAGATTTATCATTGAATCACTCAATGATTTCATTAGGTTCATGTACTATGAAATTAAATGCTGCTGCAGAAATGTTGCCTTTATCGATGGCAAATTGGAACAGCATTCACCCTTTTGCTCCTGTTGAACAAGCAGAAGGTTACCAAATCATGTTGAAAAAATTAGAGCAACAATTGAATGTTGTAACAGGTTTCCAAGGAACAACGTTACAACCAAATTCGGGTGCTCAAGGTGAATATGCTGGTTTAATGGCTATTCGTGCTTACCATTTATCAAGAGGTGACAACCACAGAAATGTGTGTTTAATTCCAGCTTCTGCTCACGGAACCAATCCAGCTTCTGCTGCTATGGCAGGAATGGAAATCATCGTAACAAAAACCATGGATAATGGAAATATCGATGTAGAAGATTTAAGAGCAAAAGCAATCTTACACAAAGACAACTTATCAGCTTTGATGGTTACTTATCCATCAACGCACGGAGTTTTTGAAAGTGCTATTATTGAAATTACCAAAATCATTCACGATAATGGTGGTTTAGTGTATATGGACGGTGCTAATATGAATGCACAAGTTGGATTAACCAATCCTGCAACTATTGGTGCTGATGTTTGTCACTTAAACTTACACAAAACGTTCGCTATTCCTCACGGTGGCGGTGGACCTGGTGTTGGACCAATTTGTGTGAACGAAAAATTAGTTCCTTTCTTACCAACCAATCCAGTTATTCCTACAGGAGGAAGCCAAGCTATCACAGCTATTTCTTCTGCACCTTATGGTTCGGCTTTGGTTTGTTTAATTTCTTACGGTTATATCACCATGTTAGGCGCTGAAGGATTAACAAACGCTACTAAATATGCTATCTTAAATGCAAATTACATGAAAGCACGTTTAGACGAACATTATCCAGTTTTATATTCTGGAGAGATGGGAAGAGCGGCTCACGAAATGATTTTAGATTGTAGAGCTTTCGAAGAAAAAGGAATCAAAGTAACCGATATTGCAAAACGTTTAATGGATTATGGTTTCCATGCGCCAACGGTTTCTTTCCCAGTTGCGGGAACATTAATGATTGAACCAACTGAATCTGAAGATTTAGCAGAATTAGATCGTTTTTGTGATGCAATGATTTCTATTCGTAAAGAAATTGAAGCTTCAACAAAAGAAGATGCCAACAACATTTTAAGAAATGCGCCTCATACTTTAGCAATGGTTACAGCTAACAATTGGGTTTTCCCATACACAAGAGAACAAGCTGCTTATGCTTTAGATTATATAGCTGAGAATAAATTTTGGCCAACAGTTCGTCGTATTGATGAAGCGTATGGCGATAGAAATTTAGTATGTTCTTGCGCACCAATTGAAGCGTATATGTAATTAAAAATACGAAGTGCAAATTAATAAATCAAAAGGACTCAATTTTTATTTGGGTCCTTTTTTTATCAAATACATTGTAAAAATGAAAGATATTGAAACCAGAGAAGACATTCTACTAATCATGCGGAAATTTTATGATAAACTTTTAGCCGATGATTCGATTAATTTTTTCTTTACGAAAGTAACAGCAGTTGACCAACATTTGGAAGCGCATTTTGAGATATTAGCAACCTTTTGGGAGCAATCTTTGTTTTTAAAAGGAGGTTATTTCAATAATATGTTTTCCATTCATAAAGAGGTTTACGATAAACAGGCTTTTACAAAAGAACATTTTGAAACTTGGTTAACTCATTTGAGTTCAACAATTGATGAACTTTTTGCAGGAAAATATGCCGAGCAAATGAAAACACAGGCATTAAGCATGGCAACAATTATGCAGATAAAATTTCTGTAAACACCTCTAAAAAAGTCAATTTCGTATTTTTTTTGAGCTTAAATTGACAATTTAATAATTAGCGTAAAAAAAATTTCTTTTTTAATTTATGTTAAGAAATAATTAATAATTTCGTTACACTAACAATAACTATTATGAATATTAAAATAACGGGGTCAGGAAGTTATATTCCAACAAAAAAGGTAACTAATTCTGATTTTTCTCAACATGATTTTTTGAATGAAGACGGCACTGCTTTTAATATGACGAATGATATTATTGCAGAAAAATTTGTTGAAATTACTGGAATTCTAGAAAGACGCTACGCAGATGACAATATGGTCAATTCTGATATGGCAATAATTGCTGCTAAAAAAGCTATCGAAAAATCAGGCATTGATCCTGAAACTTTAGACTATATCATACTGGCTCACAACTACGGTGACATTCCAACAAACACCATTCAATCAGATACAGTTCCTAGTTTAGCCACACGTGTTAAATATGGATTACAAATTAAAAATCCAAAATGTGTCGCTTATGATATTCTTTTTGGTTGTCCAGGTTGGATAGAAGCTGTTATTCAAGCTCAAGCCTATATTAAAGCTGGAATGGCTAAAAAATGCTTGGTTATTGGTTCCGAAACTTTATCAAGAGTTGTAGATAAGCACGACCGCGACAGCATGATTTACTCTGATGGCGCAGGAGCAACAATTATTGAAGCAACAGATTATGAAGGCGGAATTTTAGCTCATGAATCAGCTACTTTTTCTTTTGACGAAGCTAAGTTTTTATATTTTGGAAATTCTTTTAATAAAAATGAAGACCCAAATATTCGCTACATCAAAATGTATGGAAGAAAAATTTATGAATTTGCTTTATCTAATGTTCCAAAGGCCATGGCGGCTTGTTTAGACAAGAGTGGCATTGCTATTACAGATGTAAAGAAAATTTTAATTCATCAAGCAAATGAAAAAATGGATGAAGCAATCATCAATCGTTTTTACAAATTATATAAGATGGAAACTCCAACAGGAATTATGCCAATGAGTATTCACAAATTAGGTAATTCAAGTGTAGCAACAGTACCTACATTATTTGACCTAATTACTAATAATGAACTAGAGGGACAAATTTTAAATGAAGGCGATGTCATCATTTTTGCTTCTGTTGGTGCCGGAATGAATATTAATGCTATTGTGTACCAAATGTAATTTTTTTGTTTCAGGTTTAAAGTTTCAGGTTTAAAGTTAAATTGCTAATTTTACCAACTGTTTTCAACTTGAAACTTTAAACTTGACTCATGGCAATGCCGAACTAAGCGAAGCTAAACAAATTTTATAATGTACGAAAAAACATATCCAAGTAAACGATTCAATATCACTTTAGATTTTCTAAAAAAACATATCAAAACTTCTGAAACCATTTTTGATTTAGGTGTTCCTAATCCTTTTTCAAAAATTATGGAAGACAATAACTACTCCGTTATCAATACAAAAGGAGAAGATATTGACAATAATCAATCGGCACTTCAAAACGAGAGCTATGATGTTTTTACGGCATTTGAAATTTTTGAGCATTTATTAAATCCGTATACTGTTTTACAAAACGTAAAAGCAGATAAAATTTTGATTTCGATTCCGTTGCGTTTATGGTTTTCTCCAGCTTACAGAAGTAAAACGGATATGTGGGACAGACATTATCACGAATTTGAAGACTGGCAATTGGATTGGCTACTTGAAAAAGCAGGTTTTAAAATTGTAGACCGAGTAAAATTCACACATCCAGTCAAAAAACTTGGTTTTAGACCTTTGTTGAGATGGATTACACCTAGGTATTATTTAGTTTACGCGGTTCGACAATAACAATATCAAATTCAAAAATCAATATCAATTTTTGGAATTTTCAATTATGAAGTATTACATTATCATTCCAGCCTACAACGAAGAAGCTTTTATAAGTTTGACTTTGCAATCTTTAGTAGAACAAACCGTTTTACCAACAAAAATTGTAGTGGTTAATGATAATTCCACCGATAAAACTCCAGAAATTGTTTCTGAATTTGCTTCCAAATTTCCTTTTATCACTTTAGTGAATAAAAAATCAGATGCGATTCATTTACCTGGAAGTAAAGTCATTCAAGCATTTCAAGAAGGCGAAAAACACATCGACGACCATTACGATATTATTGTAAAAATAGATGCTGATTTGATTTTTCCTGACAACTATTTCGAAACCATTATCAAGCATTTCAAATCTGATGAGAAAATTGGAATGGTAGGCGGATTTTGTTACATCGAAAAAAATGGAGATTGGGTTTTAGAAAACTTAACCGATAAAGATCATATTCGTGGAGCCTTAAAAGCGTACCGAAAAGCAACCTATCAACAAATTGGCGGATTAAAACCTGCCATGGGTTGGGATACCGTAGATGAATTATTGTGTAAATTCTACAACTGGAAAGTGGTAACCGATGAAAGTTTGCATGTAAAACACCTAAAACTCACAGGAGCCAGTTACAATACAGCTGCACGTTACAAACAAG
>JBIKZB010000057.1:0-8485 GCA_044354955.1 Flavobacterium sp.
CTTATCATATCTACAAATAACGTAAAAAATAGTATGTTAAAAAACAAAAAACGTCAAAAAAATTTGACGTTTTTTTATGCTAAAGTGACCTCGAAGGGATTCGAACCCCCAACCCTCAGAGCCGAAATCTGATATTCTATCCAGTTGAACTACGAAGCCATTTTTTTAAGTAAATAGTGATTAGTGAAAAGTGATAAGCTAATTTATCTTTTTACTTTCCACTATTCTATTAAACTAATAATTTCTTTACAATTCCAGAAATTACTTTTCCTTCCGCTTGTCCACCAATTTGAGCCGAAGCCAATCCCATAACTTTTCCCATTGAAGCAATTCCTGAAGCACCAGTTTCTGCAATAATTTTAGCAATTACAGCCTCTACTTCTTCTTCTGATAATTGAGCAGGTAAGAATTTTTCAATTACTGCAATTTGAGCTATTTCTGGCTCCGCTAAATCTGGACGATTTTGTGTGGTGAAAATTTCAGCACTATCCTTACGCATTTTCACTAAACGCTGTAACATTTTTATTTCTTGATCTTCAGACAATCCATCTCCAGCACCCGCTTCCGTTTTTGCTAAAATAATAGCAGATTTAATCGCTCTTAATGCTTCTAAAGCCAAGCTATCTTTTGCCTTCATAGCTTCTTTCATGTTGTCCATGATTTTTACTTCTAAACTCATATCGTATTTTTTAATGTAGTTGATATCATGTTAAAACCCATTTAACAGGCTTAACAAAAGCAATGCAAAGGTAATAAAAAAACCCAAAGATTACTCTTTAGGTTTTATATAAGGTAGGTTAATTTAATGGAGATTAATCCACATTATCATGAAGAAATGAATTGTTTGAACGAAGTTGTACATCATCATTACTATCAATTCCTAATGACATTCTTGATTGATTGTTAGTGTTAGGAGTTGAAGTAATATCAATTCCCATTCTTTTATAAGCTGGTTCTTTTTCAAATTCATCAATTTGCGAATTGCTATTGTTGAATTTATGATTGAACTCTTTCATTTTTCTTTTACGTTCTTCCGCTCTAAATTTTAACGATTCTTCAATCGACATTTCAAGAGGGGAAACAGCATCAAACTGTATATTGCTTTCTAGTTTTTCAACTTCTTTTTTCATTGTGAAGTTTAATTCTTCATCTAATGGCTCTGCAACAACATCTATTGGTTTAGAAGCAACTAATTCACTTTCTTTTTCTAAATAGTCTTCTAATGAATATTTGATGATTCCACTTTGATTCACTTCAGTAACAGGAACTACATTAATTGGATCTTTAACTTCCATTGAACGCGTCTCTTCTGTCAAATCAAAAACAATAGTACTTTCTTGTTTAATTTCTGCTTTTGTTTCAAATAAATCAAATGAAAAATTAATTTCTTCTTTGGCTACAACAAACTCAGGGTCTTTAACTTCAATTTCTCTAATTTGAGGTGTAATGATTTCAAAAGTTGGTGCTACATTTGGACTAACAATTTCAAAAGTTACATCAATATTTTTTAAAAAATCTGAGGTAGGAACTAAATCAATTGTAGCTACAGGTGTATGAATTTCAAAAGTTGGCTCTTCTACTTCTTCTAAAGTAAAAACAACTTTCTCTTCAACTACATCACAAATAGGATTAATAATATCTGCCTTAATTTCATCCACTTTAGGCGTTTCAAATATAGGATCAATGACAGGTAAACTAGAAACTGTTTTATTCAATAATTCGTGAACAATTTTTTGTTCATCTTCTAATGAATGAATGATTTTCTTTGGCTCTTGATTAACGATTTCAGCTTGTTGTTCAATATTAAATCCTGTAGCAATTACAGTTACAGATATTGAGTTTTCAAGTTTTTCATCTTCGCCTAAACCCATGATTATATTTGCGCTATATCCTGCTTCGTTTTGAATATATTCGTTAATTTCGCTTATTTCATCGATACTAACTTCATTTTCTTCACCAACACCCGAAACAATAAGAAGTAAAACTTGTTTAGCTCCTGTAATTTTATTGTCGTTTAATAACGGAGAATCTAAAGCACTTGTAATAGCTTTTTTTGCTTTTCCTTCACCTGAAGCAACTGCCGAACCCATAATAGCTGTTCCGCTATTAGCAAGTACTGTTTTAGCATCACGTAAATCGATGTTTTGAATATAATGCTGTGAAATTACTTCAGCTATACCACGAGCTGCTGTTGCCAACACCTCGTCAACTTTAGAATAACCAGATTTATAACCTAAGTTTCCGTATACTTCACGCAATTTGTTATTATTGATAACTATCAAAGAATCAACTTGCTTTCTAAGGCGATCAACTCCAGCTAATGCTTGATCTGAACGATTTTTACCTTCAAATTGAAAAGGAATAGTAACAATACCAACCGTTAAAATGTCGCGTTCTTTTGCTAATTTAGCAATAATAGGAGCTGCTCCAGTACCTGTTCCTCCACCCATACCAGCAGTAATGAAAATCATTTTGGTATTGGTATCTAACATTTTTTCTATTTCAGCAATACTTTCAATAGCAGATTGTTGTCCCACTTCTGGGTTTGCTCCAGCACCTAAACCTTCTGTTAAACTTACGCCTAACTGAATTTTATTTGGTACAGGACTATTTTGCAATGCCTGAGAATCAGTATTACAAACTACAAAATCAACACCTTTAATGCCTTGTTTAAACATGTGGTTAATGGCATTACTACCTCCACCACCAACGCCAATTACTTTAATTACGTTAGATTGGTTTTTAGGTAAATCAAATGAAATGTTTCCAAATTCTGACATAGTATCTCCTTTTATTCTGCGTTATCTAAAAATTCTTTAATCTTATCAATGTACTTATCAAAAAACGAACGTTTGATTTTATCATCGGTTGTTTCTGTTTTGATAGGTTGAGTAGCTTTTGGTTCCTCTTTTTCTTCCTCAATAATTGGCTCTTCAATTACAACTTGAGGACGAGACACCACAACCGGCTCTTCTTTTTTCATTTCTACAAACGGAGTAGCACTTCTTGTATTGTTTCGAATACTATTCATTACTAAACCTACCGCTGTAGCGTATAATGGACTCGACAATTCCTCGTCTGAATCTCCAGCTAAATGCTCGTTTGGATATCCAATTCTAGTATCCATACCTGTAATGTATTCTACCAATTGTTTGATGTGTTGCAATTGCGCTCCACCACCTGTTAAAACAATACCTGCAATTAGTTTTTTCTTAGGATCTTCGTGACCATATAACTTAATTTCAGCATATACTTGCTCAATAATTTCCACAACTCTAGCGTGAATAATTTTTGATAAGTTTTTTAACGAAATTTCTTTTGGCTCTCTTCCTCTTAATCCTGGAATAGAAACAATTTCATTGTCTTTATTTTCTCCTGGCCAAGCTGAACCAAAACGAGTTTTTAACAACTCTGCTTGTTTTTCGATGATTGAACAACCTTCTTTAATATCTTCCGTGATTACATTTCCTCCGAAAGGAATAACTGCTGTGTGACGAATGATTCCATCTTTAAAAATGGCTAAATCTGTTGTTCCACCACCTATATCTATCAAAGCAACTCCTGCCTCTTTTTCTTCCTGACTCAATACCGCATCAGCGGATGCTAATGGCTCTAATGTTAATCCCGATAATTCTAATCCGGCACTTTTAACACATCTTCCCAAATTTCTAATGGAAGCAGCCTGCCCTACTACTACATGAAAACTAGATTCTAATCTTCCACCGTACATTCCGATAGGTTCCTTAATTTCGGCTTGACCATCAATTTTAAATTCTTGTGGCAACACATGGATAATTTCTTCTCCTGGCAACATCGCTAACTTATGAACCTGACCAATTAAAGTATCTATATCTAAATCGCCAATAACTTCTTCTGAATTAGGACGACTAATGTAATCGCTGTGTTGAATACTACGAATGTGTTGTCCTGCTATGCCAACAACAACATCATTAATTTTGTATCCAGAATCGTTTTCAGCATCCGTAACTGCTTGCTGAATGGATTGTATTGTTTGTGTAATATTATTCACAACTCCTCTATGAACACCTAAACTTTTAGATTTTCCTACTCCAAGAATCTCTAGCTTACCGTATTCATTCTTCTTACCTATCATCGCTACAATCTTAGTTGTACCGATATCTAATCCTACTGCAATGTTGTCTTTGTTCATAACCTTACTTCTATTTCTTACAAACCACTTGTTGTGTAAACATCACGTTCACTTCTTTATAACTTTTAATCACTGTATCCTTTATCGCATGTTGAAAAAAGGCTTTATAATTCTTCAGTTTTTTTTCAACATTTATTGGTTTCCCAAATACTATTTTATAATCATAACTTCTGTTGGTTAACACCACATTTCCTGAAGTCATAATTTGTGCACCAGTAATATTTTTACTTAAAAAATCATCTTTTTTGATTTCATTAAACAAAAACAAAAACGGTTTACAATTTACTTCACTAATTTCACCGGTAACCAGTGGAACTCGTGCAGAAAAATTTTCCGACAACGGCATCTTATATCCCTTTGAATCAAGATAATAGCTTTCATTATCAGTAATAACTCTTACGATTGGGGTCTTTTGAGTAATACGCGTACTTAGAAATCCATCTATTGTTGAAAAAACTTGTGCTTTTTCAATCATCTCGTGATCATCGAGAACAGCTTCTAAAGTATTCAAATCTACTTTATCTTTTTGAATTGTTGAAGCACCTCCAAATTTTTGTATTAACAAGTTATTAACCATTTCATGTGTTAAAAACATATTTTCGTTTGACTCAAATTTGATATCTATCTTACTGATTTTACGCTCACTATTCCTTTTTAATGAAAAAGCAAACAGGAAAATCATCACAAAAACGACTAAAATTAAGCGAACAGTATGCCAATTAATTTTTTTCATGGAGCGTTTTTTTAATATTTTTTACCAACTCACCAATATCACCTGCACCAATAGTTATAAACACTTCCGCATCTGAAATTTCAAAAGCCGTAAACAACTCTTCTTTGCTTACTAATTTTTTATTTGGATTGTTAATTTTACTCAACAACCAAGTCGAATTCACCCCTTCCATTGGCAACTCGCGAGCTGGATAAATTTCCAATAATAAAATCTCGTCGAATTGGCTTAAACTTTCTGCAAAGCCATCTATAAAATCTTTAGTTCTACTAAACAAATGTGGTTGAAAAGCCGCTATGATTTTTTTACCTGGATACAACTCACGAACAGCTTGATGCACTGCATTAATTTCGGTTGGATGATGTGCATAATCATCGATATAAACCAATTTTTCTTCTCTAATTTGGAAAGAAAAACGTCTTCTTACACCTTTAAAACTTGCTAACGCGGCAATGATTTTTTCATTAGAAACTCCATAAGATTTAGCCATCGCAAAAGCCAATAATGCATTAGTCAAATTGTGATGACCCGGCAATCCAAATTTTACATTTTGAACTACTTCAGTGGGTGTTTTTACATCAAAAACATAAAATCCGTTTTCAATTCGGATATTTTGAGCCGAGAAATCTGCATCGTTATTTACACCAATTGTATTTCCTTCTAATGGTAATCCTTTGATTACATATAAATTATCACTTGATGTTTTGGCTGCAAACTCTCTGAATGATTCTTCAATACTTGCTGCGTCTCCATAAATATCTAAATGGTCTGCATCCATAGAAGTTACACAAGAAACATTGGGATGTAAATGCAAGAACGAACGATCAAACTCATCTGCTTCTACAACCGTAACTGTTTTTCCTGAACCGATTAAATTAGAATTATAGTTTTCAACAATTCCACCTAAAAAAGCCGTTACATCTACACCACTTTCATATAAAACATGCCCTAAAATACTTGACGTTGTTGTTTTTCCATGCGTTCCAGCTACCGCAAAACAGTAGGTATCTTTTGTAATAATTCCTAAAACTTCAGCGCGTTTTTTTATATTGTATTCTCTCTCAACAAAATAATTCCATTCTGAATGCGAAACTGGAACCGCTGGTGTAACAATTACCAACGTGTTTTCCACATAAAAATCTTCCGGAATTAAATGGATATTGTCTTCAAAATGAATTTCTAAACCAATCGCTTGTAATTCATCCGTTAACTGCGTTGGTGTTTTATCATAACCAACCACTTTTTTTCCAATGTATTGAAAATAGCGCGCAAGAGCACTCATTCCGATGCCTCCGATTCCGATGAAATAAACGTTATGTATTTGATTTAGGTTCATGTTTTTTTGTTTCAGGTTTCAGGTTCCAAGTTTAGAGTTGAAACATTTAAACTAATTTCATTATTTCGTCTGCGATTTGCTTTGTAGCATTTGGCAGTGCTAATTTCTTTATGTTTTGACTTAATTCTAGTTGCTTGCTTTCGTTTGAAATTAAATCGGAAAAAATCGTTTCAAATTGGGTTTCTAATTCAGATTCTTTGATTAAAATTGCTCCGTTTTTATCTGAAATTGCTTTCGCATTTTTAGTTTGATGATCTTCAGCTACGTTTGGTGAAGGAATAAAAATCGTTGGTTTTCCTACAATACATAATTCTGAAACTGAAGAGGCTCCTGAACGAGAAATCACAACATCTGCAGCAGCATAAACCAAATCCATTCTGTCAATAAACGCTACTACTTGAACGTTGTCTTTCTCATTGTGTTTTGAGTAATCGTTCAAATATAATTTTCCGCATTGCCAGATGATTTGAATGTTTTGACTTAATAGAAAATCCAATTCCTTCTCAATTAATTGGTTGATTCTTCTTGCGCCTAAACTTCCACCTAAAACTAAGAGTGTTTTTTTATTCGAATCTAATTTAAAACAAGCAACCGCTTCACTTTTACTCGCTTCGTTAATTAAATCTTGACGTACTGGATTTCCTGTCAAAATCATTTTATCTTTTGGAAAAAAACGTTCTAAATTTTCATAAGCCACACAAATTTTATTCGCTTTTTTAGCTAATAATTTATTTGTGATTCCTGGATAGGAATTTTGCTCCTGTATAACCGTTGGAATGCCCAACATAGATGCTACTTTTAACACCGCTCCACTTGCAAAACCACCTGTTCCGATTACCACATCGGGTTTGAATTTTTTGATTATTTTAAACGAATTCAACAAACTTGAAGTCAACTTCAATGGAAACATTGCGTTATCTAAAGTTATTTTTCTTTGAATTCCTGCAATCCATAATCCTTTGATAGCATAACCAGCTTGAGGTACTTTTTGCATTTCCATTTTATCTTTGGCACCTACAAAAAGGAACTCTGCTTCTGGAAAACGAGATTTTAATTCGTTTGCAATGGCAACTGCCGGATAAATATGTCCGCCCGTTCCGCCTCCGCTTATTATGAATCTTGGTTTTTTCATTACTTTTTATTTAAAACTGCGTTCATTGGATTTTGTCCGTTTACTAACACATCTCCATTTTCGTCTTCAATCAAAGATTCTCTGATGGAACTTTTAATATCATTTATTTTTTGCTGATTTTCATCGGCTTCTTTTTCTTCATTTAAAGCTACTTGCGCATCAATAATTTGTTGTAACGCTTCATCGCGTTTGCGTTTTTCTTCTAAATCTAAAGCGACTTCTTCTTCTTTCTTCGTAACGCTTAAAATAATTCCAATAGCGATACAGGTCATCCAAATCGAAGTTCCTCCACTACTAATCAATGGCAATGGTTGACCGGTTACTGGCAATAATTCCACAGCAACTCCCATATTAATAAATGCTTGAAATATGATTGGAAATCCGAGTCCGATAATTAATAATTTACCAAACAAACTAGACGCTTTTTGAGCATTTATAATAAATCGAATGAACAATAACAAATACAATCCAATAATCCCTAAAGCACCAACTAACCCATATTCTTCCACAATAATTGCGAAAATAAAATCGGAAGACGATTGTGGTAAAAAGTTTTTCTGTACACTTTTTCCAGGACCTAATCCATAAATTTTTCCTGATGCTACTGCTATTTTTGCTTTTTCAATTTGATAATCATCTTCGTTTGGCGTATCATCAAAAAAACTATCTACACGACTCATCCAAGTATCCACACGATTAGGCATCGCATCTGGAAAAGCCTTAGCCACCAAAACAAACATCGTCAAACTTACAATACCTGCCCCAATGATAATTCCTAGATATCGCATGGGATATTGTCCAATAAAAACCAACATACACACCATTGAAAAAATCAAAGCTGTAGTTGAAAAGTTCGCTGGAAGTACTAATGCTAAAATGGCAAAAACAGGCGCCCATAATTCCAATAACGAATCTTTGAACGAATATTCCTTATCACTTACTTTAGCTAAATATCGTGCTACATAAATCATTAACACAATAAATGCTAATGTAGAAGTTTGAAAACCAATACCAATAAAAGGAATTTGAATCCAACGACTGGCATTAGCTCCATCAATAACAGTACCTTTGAATAATGTATAAACTAACAACAATATTACTAATGGAATTCCGAAT
>JBIKZB010000058.1:0-8342 GCA_044354955.1 Flavobacterium sp.
CATATCTATCTTATCCTTAGATGATTTTGAACTAACAGCTAAAATACAATCATATCCTTTAATTATACTTACCATTGCCAAACTAAAACCAGTGTTTCCTGAAGTAGTTTCAACAATTGTATCACCGGGCTTTAAAATTCCTCTCTTTTCTGCTTCTTCAATAATATATAATGCGATACGATCTTTTGTAGAATGTCCTGGATTAAAGGCTTCAACTTTTGCATAGAAATTACCTGTTATATCAGCTGAAATTTTACTCAGTTTGATTAATGGTGTATTTCCAATTAATTCTAATACACTATTATAGGCTTTTATTTCTTCTTTCATATGAAGATATTGTTTTTTTTAATGTTTCCAAAATACTATGCTATACTAGCATTTCCGTATTTTATACTATATTTTGTGTTCTAATTTAGTGCAATTGTCACTTATAAAACCTTGCAAATTTAACAAAAAAAAGTTTAACTACTTCTTAATTTTTTCTAAATCTAATAAAAATGCAAATTCTTTAGCTAATTCTTTTAAAGCTTCAAATCTACCCGATGCACCTCCATGGCCTGCATCCATATTCGTATCTAAAAACAATTGTTTATCATTTGTTTTCATTACTCTTAATTTTGCTACCCATTTTGCAGGTTCAAAATATTGCACTTGTGAATCGTGAAGTCCTGTTGAAACGTACATATTTGGATAAGCTTGAGCCTTAACTTGATCGTATGGTGAATACGAAAGCATGTAATCATAATATTTCTTTTCATTCGGATTTCCCCATTCGTCATATTCTCCAGTTGTCAAAGGAATGGTATCGTCTAACATGGTTGTAATAACATCTACAAAAGGAACTTGAGCTATAACCCCATTGTATAATTCTGGTGCCATATTCACAATTGCTCCCATCAATAAACCACCAGCCGATCCACCTTCAGCATATAAATGTGCTGCCGAAGTGTATTTTTGTGCAATCACAAATTTTGAACAGTCAATGAAATCGGTAAACGTGTTTTTCTTTTTCAATAATTTTCCGTTTTCATACCATTCTCTTCCTAAATCTTCGCCTCCTCTAATGTGTGCAATAGCATAGATAAAACCTCTATCTAATAAACTCAAACGAGTTGATGAAAAATAAGGATCCATGGTAGCACCATACGAACCATAAGCATATAACAACAATGGATTTTTACCATCTTTTTGAATTCCTTTTCTATACACAATCGAAATTGGCACTTTAGTACCATCAGTTGCGGTAGCCCAAACTCTTTCTTCGATATAATTGTTCTTATCAAATTTACCACCTAAAACTTGTTGTTCTTTCAACACTTTTTTCTCCTGAGTTCTCATATTGAAATCAATAATAGAAGATGGAGTTGCTAAAGATTGGTAACCATAACGAAGAATTTCAGTATCAAAATCAACATTTGTAGTGGCATAAGCTGTATAAGTTTCGCTTGAAAATGGCAAATAGTACTCCCCTTTTCCGTTCCAAGGACGAATTTGAATTCTGTTCAATCCATTTGAACGTTCTTCCACTACTAAATAATCTTTGAAAATTTCGATACCTTCTAATAAAACATCTTTTCTGTGTCCGATTAAATCTTTCCAGTTTTCAGCAGAAGTTGCTGTTTCTGGTGTTTTCATTAATTTGAAGTTGGTTGCTTTGTCTTTATTAGTCACAATATAAAAGCTATCTCCAAAATGTGAAATTGAATATTCTAATCCACGCGTACGTTTTTGAAAAATTCTAAAAGCACCATTTGGATTTTTAGCTTCTAAGATTTGATATTCAGAAGTTAAAGTACTTGATGATCCAATTACCAAATATTTTTTTGATTTTTCTTTGTAAACAAATGTGCCAAATGTATCGTCTTTTTCATGAAAAACAACAACATCTGCAGTAGCTTCTGTACCTAAAGTATGTTTATAAATTTTATCTGAGCGTAGAGTTTGAAGATCATTACGCGTATAAAACAAGGTTTTGTTATCGCCTGCCCAAGTAGAACCACCTGTAGTGTTTTCTAATTTTACAGGAAGAATTTCGCCTGTTTCTAAATTTTTAATTTGAATCGTATATTGTCTTCTTGAAACCAAATCCACTCCAAAAGCAGCCCATTTGTTATCTTCACTAATATTTAATCCACCTAAACTAAAATACGAATGCCCTTTTGCCATTTCATTACAATCGAATAAAATTTCTTCCTGAGCTTCTAAAGTTCCTTTTTTACGCGAATAAATAGGATAATCTTTTCCTGTTTCATAACGGGTAATATAGCAATAACCGTTGTAGAAATAAGGCACCGAACTATCGTCTTCTTTAATTCTGCTTTTCATTTCCGTAAACAAATCATCTTGCAACGGTTTTGTGTGAGCAGTAGATTTTTGGTAATATTCTTTTTCTTTATTTAAGTAATCAATAACTTCTGGATTTTCTCTTTCGTTTAACCAATAATAGTTATCAATTCGCTTATCACCATGCTTTTCTAAAGTTTTAGGAATAATTTTAGCAACCGGTGGCTGTAATTTATCAGACATTTTATTTGTTTTATTTTGACTGTGAATTGGCGCAAAAATAACACAACCAAAAAGGAAATAAGTTAATTTTTTCATGAAGTTTTACAATAATTATTAACCGCTAATTTACTATTTTTGCCCAAATAAAAAAATAAAAATTATGTTTGGAGATATTATGGGCATGATGGGTAAACTTAAAGAAACCCAACAAAAGGTAGAAGAAACAAAGAAACGTTTAGACTTTGTTTTGATAGATGAAAAGAGTGCTGATGGCTTATTAGAAGTTACTTTAACCGCTAACAGAAAAATCAAAAATATTACTGTAAGTGATGATTTACTTCAAGACAAAGAAATGCTGGAAGATTATTTAGTTAATGTTTTAAACAAAGCCATTGAAAAAGCAACAAATGTCCATGAAACAGAATTAGCAGCAGTAGCCAAAGAAGGCATGCCAAATATTCCTGGAATGGATATGTTTAAGTAGCAGCAAGTTAAATTATTTGAATAAAAAATAAATATTGTACAATATTAAAAACATCTAATTTATTATTACATTAATTTTATTTGGTTGTTTGATTTATATAAGAACAACATTCTTCTTTAAAACTTTCAAAAATAGCTTTAAAGTCATTTGAGATATGAAGATTTCCTGCAAAATGAGGCATAAAAAACACATTAAAACTATTCGTTTTCAAGTGAACAAATTTGACAGATTGTTTATTATTAATTTGTACAGAAGTTTCTTTTACAAGCACTACTTTAATATCATGCAATTGTATTTGTTCTTCAAAAACTCTTTTCGCTTGTGTACCCATTAAAATAATTGTTTTAGGGTTTACAAGTGTAATTTCTTGAAAAATATTTTTACTACATAAACACAAATTAGATTTTATTTTTTGATCGGAAGAAAAGGCACACTTAATAATATCAGTGAAATAAATATCTTCTAAGAAATTATTCTTACCAGTTATTTTTCTAAACAAATCAATATATTTATGGTGTGTTCTATGCTTGCTGATATACTTCTCTTCATTTAAATAAAAAGAATGCATATCAAATACCGTGTTTATTTTTTTATCTTCATCTCCTTTTCCTGCATCTTGAGCAATAACCATAATTTTTTTATTACTATAATTATCAATCCAAAAAGGCAAGTCTTGTCTATGCTTAGTTGCAATACAATCTGTACATTTATCAATAGTTATAGGATTAGTAGAATTATATGCTTCAATTTTGCTAGAATTAATAAAAACACCTTTTTCTGTTTCTTCTAAAACATTTAAAACCTTATTACCAAAATACTTTGTTAGGTAATCTATAAATTCTTTGTTATCCATACTGCTTTTTTATAATCTTATATCAAATAAACCAAAACAGCATTAAATAAAAAAGTTCAACTTGGTTCAAGTTCTGAATCAATAAATTAAGAATCAATTTAAAATGATACACAAATCGAGAATAAAAAAAACATGCATCAAGAATTTAGTATTCTCGATACATGTTTAAATAATTTAATAGTCTCTATCTAGCGTGGTAAAACGTATTTTATCAAACTTTTTATTTTAATACTTCGTATTGTGAAGTTGATAAAGCAACTTGCCCCATACTTGAAATAAGTCCTTGTTCTAAAAGTGCTTTTTTAACATCATCAACATGAGGAGAACCATGAGAATCTGGATAAGGAACTGTAATTTGATGACCCGCAGGAGCATTTCCAACCTTTATTTTTAATTTTACAACTTTTGCTTTCATTTTTAGTGTTATTTATTTTGGTTACTATTATTGTTGTTTTAAATCTTGTTATTTTAGATTAAAAGTTATCAATTAAATCTTCAAATTGGCTTTTAGTCCATGCTCCATCTTCACTATCTTCCATATCTCTTACATTATTTATAATATCTTCAAAAATATCTTCATCAATAAATTCTCTCTTTTCTTCATTATCATCCGATATTAATTGAACAGCGATGTCAATAGATTTTTCATAATCCCATGCTTTTCTGACACAATCGTTTGCAAGAGATTCAAAATTGTAATATTCACTAAACAAACCATATTGAATAATATTAATAAGTTCTTCGGCATTATTGGCATTTTCATAGGCAAGTATAAACCATTCTTCTGGATAGTTTTTTTCTTCGTATTCAGAGTTATAAGGTTGGTATTGAAGATGGTATTGTTGCCCTAAAGTGAGATAGTCTTCTGAATTAGGACTACAATTCATATCGATTAATTCATTAAATGAAGCCCATTTTCTGCACCAATATTCATGAGAATCCTCATTGCGTTCGGCCAGCCAAGCCAATTTCCCATAAAATCTTCCAGCTTCTTGTATGATTTGATACAGTTTTATGTTGGTTCTTTTATCATTAATAGTATTGTCTTCTGCCAATTCGGTCAGTATTTCCTCATAGAATTCAAATTCTTCTTTTAAGATGCTGTAATCTTCAATATCCATTGGATCTTTAATCCTTGCAAATTGAGAAATAATTTTCCAATCCCACATATTGGAATCTAAACTATTATTACTTTCATTTTCAATTTTGTCACTTATCTTTTCTGTAAACCATCTGCCTCTCATGGTGCCTGGTTCCAATCCATTTTTCCATTTGGCATCAAAACCATCTTCTGAAAAAGTGAAATGAATTAAACCTACTCTGTTCATTGAAACACTGTGAAAAGTTGCTTCCAATATATTTTCTTGGAGATTGCCTGTAATAGTTCCTTCGTCATTAAAGACTTTATATTTTGCAGTAACGGTATTGTTTTTACCTTCAGTAAAAGTTATTTTTCCATTACCTCTAGAGTAAATGTACTCGTGATTGAATTTTATCATTAAATTATCTTTTAAAAAAATTACATGTCAAATATATCTCTGTCTAATATCTCTTCACTAATTTTAACATAATCGTGAACATAATCATTAAATGACTCTAAATCGTCATTCTCTTCGGTATTAAATTCCTCTTTATCCATTCTTAAAATATATTTGATAATATTGTCAACAGCTTCTTGACCAAAATTTCCGTCTCCTTTGAAAATTTCAATTTCATGTGCAGAGTCGCAGAAAACAGACCATAAGCAATTTGCTAGATCTTCACTTTCAGGAGTAGGCCTTTGCATAGTGTAAGATTGAAGTGAAGTCCACAGACATGTTGTTGCAGTATTTCTTAGTAAAGAGTAATTTAAAGCAGTATCTTCATAGTTTTCAATATTGATTTTTAAAATATCTAATATTATTTCTACAAAGTTTTTTTTATTTTCATTGCCAATAGACCATTTATAGTCAGATGCAGATGCCCAATAGCTGTCACAATTTTTATCTTTTTCAGGGTAAAAATTTAATTTAAATTTTTCTTTAGGGTTAAAATTAAAATCATTTTCTAAAAGCTGAAATCCTGAGTACCAATCGCATAAATCATCATTTCCACTTTCATAATAACATTCTTCAGCTTTATAATAAATAAGCAAAGAAAGCCAATAAAAAGACGGATTGTTGTTTATGAAAACTGTAGCATTTTTAACAAATAAATCTCTTAATTTTTCATCTTGAAGTTGAAATAATCTTTCTACCTCTTCTTCAATTGTATCTTCAAAATCCCATTTTGATGATTGATTGATGTTAAAAACAAAATCTGTTGATTCTGTATTAATTTTTTCTGTAAACCAACTGCCTCTCATGGGCCCTGGTTCCAATCCATTTTTCCATTTGGCATCAAAACCATTTTCTGAAAAAGTAAAATGAATTAAACCCACTCTGTTCATTGAAACACTATGAAAAGTCGCTTCCAATTCAGATGCTTGAAGTTTACCCGTAATAGTACCTTCATCATTAAAGACTTTATAATTTGCAGTAACGGTATTATTTTTACCTTCAGTGAAAGTTATTTTCCCATTACCTCTTGAGTAAATGTACACGTGATTGAACTTTATCATTATTTAACATTTTAAAATGCTAATTAAACGACAAAATTTAACATTTTAAAGTTCAACTTGGTTCAAGTTCAATGAATTGGTCGATAATGTAATAAACCATTAGCTTCAAAATATGGAAGAGATTTTTGAAGCGGTTTTTCAAAAAGAAAAATGGGGATAGCTAAAAACTCTTGTTTAAAAATAGTTTTTAGTATTAAATGATATTTGGTATCAATATTTGAATAACAAAAAACTTCTGCTAAACTATGTAATATGATTTTTTTCTCAACACTAGTAAGTTCATTGTATCTGTTTTTACAATAATCTAATAGTTCTAAAACATAATCTTCAATAGTGTTTTTTGAGGCGCCAATTAATTGATAAAACCAAATTTTATAAGCTCTAAATCGAATATTTGGAAAGATAAAAATAGCATCTAAATTAGAAGATATTACTGGCGTTTGTTTGTATATTTTAGTTCCAATAGAAAAGGCATCATTGCTATTTCCACTTAAGAAATAATGTCTGAATAAAACAGATTGCGAAAACACATAGTCTTGAATATCCATCAATGAATTGTCAATATCTAAATCTTTTTCATAGAGTTTAAAAGCATAAGCATAATTTTTTACCCTAAACGCAGGATCAAATGCATCTTCTAAAACATATTGTTTAACAAATTTATTTTTATTAAATTGTAGAAAGAAAAGCTCAGGTTTTTCAATACTCAATAAACTATCATATACCTCTAAGGCAACCTTTATTTTATACTTATATTCTGACTCTTCTATACTTTCAAAAAAAGAAGTCAAAGGATTATAGGCTTCCGATGTCATACAATGAAAAATCAAACTACTACTTACCTCTCTTGGCTGAATTAGAGAATAATTATTTTTTTTTATCTCTAAATTATCGATAAAATCTGCCCAACATAAATAACCAGTATAATTTGCTAAAATATCCAATGTATGCCTATAAGGTATTGTTCCTTTGTAATTTATAAATAAACGATATAGCGTTGATACAGAAACACTACCATATCCCTCATTTAAGAGCACTTCACTTAATTTAAAACAATCTGGTTTTCCAATGATAGGAAAGCGTAATTTTACGGCTATCTGTGTTTTTAGTTCAGAAAGTGTATATAAATTTAAAGTATCGCTCAATTTGTGCATAAAAACAATTTGTAATCAAATTTATATCATTTTGTCTTAATTTTTTATACACTCTTTAAATTTTTAATTTAACTAAGAATGATTAATAAACTTAATAAGGCTAATTAATGCAAAAGAGAGGTGTCTTTTAGTTAAAAGTTATACATCTTTTACTATATTTGAAAGTATAAAAATAATTACTAACTCTACCATATTATTAAATATAGGTAAAGTTTAATTAAATTGACAGGTACGTCAGCAGATACAGATAAGTCTTTAGGCAAAGGCAATATAAAGGAAACAAAAATTAACTACAGACCTTCAAAGGATTTAAAAAATAAAATGAAAAAGAATACTTATAAACGTATGCGATAAATGTTTAAAAATTGGCTCCATAAAAAATCTAAACAAATAGAATCACATTTATTTTATTCTAAGAAAGAATCCTGGTGGCTTATAGGTTTTTCTATGATTTTGTCTGGAGGATTGATGATTGAACCTCAATTAATTTGTGCAAGTTTACTAAACGGCGAATTATCTGATATGTGGTTGTATTGGAGCGCAGGAATTGGTTCTGCATTTAGTATTTCATTCTTTGCACATTTATGGCAAAATGTTCCAGTTAAAACCGAAAATGAATTTATATTTTTTAGGTTTTCGGGAAATGGTGCCAAGCTATTACACACCTTTAGAAGTTTGTATTTAGGGTTTATAATAATCCCTTTCATCATTAGTTTTAGTCTTCTTGCCTTTGCCAAAATTTGTTGC
>JBIKZB010000059.1:0-8337 GCA_044354955.1 Flavobacterium sp.
GAGCCACTTACAACTTGGCGCATCCCGAAATGGAGTTGTTAGAAGAACACAAAGCGAGTCTTCGTTCAGCCATGCAACCCGTTTATCCAAGTACAGAAAAACTAGGAAACAAAGGAATTTCAAACAAAGTCATCAATAAAATGATGCAACAATTATTTTTGGAAACACAAGCTTTGTTTTCTGAAAACTTACCCAATTATCTTTTAGACGAATTAAAATTGATTCCTAAAAATGCCGCTTTATTCAATATTCACTTTCCAAAAAATCAGGATTTATTGGCAAAAGCGCAATTCCGATTGAAGTTTGAAGAATTGTTTTTCATTCAATTGCAATTGATTACGAAGAACCTTATTCGCAAACATAAAATCAAAGGAATGCCTTTTGAGCGCGTAGGTGAAAACTTTACCGATTTTTACAATAACCATTTGCCTTTCGATTTAACGAATGCGCAAAAACGTGTTTTAAAAGAAATTAGAAACGATTTAGGAAGCAACGCTCAAATGAATCGTTTATTACAAGGAGATGTTGGTTCTGGAAAAACAATTGTAGCTTTAATGTGCATGCTTTTGGCTAAAGATAACGGCTTTCAAAGTTGTTTGATGGCGCCAACCGAAATTCTAGCCAACCAACATTTCAACGGAATAACCGAATTAGCTAAAGAACTAAACATCACAATAAAAATTCTAACAGGTTCCACTAAAACAGCAGACAGAAAAATCATTCATGAAGCATTAGAAAATGGAACTTTGGATATCTTAATTGGAACACATGCTCTATTAGAAGACAAAGTTCAATTTCATAATTTAGGTTTAGCAATTATTGATGAACAGCACAGATTTGGAGTCGAACAAAGAAGTAAACTTTGGAAGAAAAATGATGTTCCTCCTCACGTTCTCGTAATGACCGCTACTCCTATTCCACGAACCTTAGCTATGAGTTTGTATGGCGATTTGGATATTTCCGTCATTGATGAATTGCCGCCTGGTAGAAAACCAATTCAAACCGTACATCGTTATGATTCAAACCGATTGAAAGTTTGGAAATTCTTAAAAGATGAAATTGCCAAAGGGCGACAAGTCTATATTGTATATCCGTTAATTCAAGAATCGGAGAAGATGGATTACAAAGATTTAATGGATGGTTACGAAAGTATCTCTAGAGATTTTCCTTTACCTCAATATTCCATTTCTATCGTTCATGGAAAAATGAAACCAGCTGATAAAGACGAAGAAATGCGTCGTTTTGCTGAAGGAAAAACCAATATTATGGTGGCAACAACTGTGATAGAAGTTGGGGTGAATGTTCCCAACGCATCTGTAATGGTTATTGAAAGTGCGGAACGTTTTGGTTTATCGCAACTGCATCAGTTACGCGGTCGTGTAGGTCGTGGTGCCGAACAAAGTTATTGTATATTAATGACGAGTCACAAGTTAAGTAATGATAGTAAAATTCGAATGGAAACGATGGTTCGTACCAATGATGGGTTCGAAATTTCGGAAGTTGATTTAAAATTGCGTGGTCCAGGCGATATCATGGGCAAACAACAAAGTGGTGTGTTAAATCTTCAAATTGCCGATTTAGTCAAAGACAAAGACATTTTGCAATTAGCACGTCATCATGCTATCAAACTCTTAAAAGACGATGCGCCAATGGAAAAACCAGAACATGCAAAACTTCGTGAAGCTTTTATTGAAATCAGCAAAAAGAAAACTATTTGGAACTATATCAGTTAGTTCTTTTTAAAACATTTCCCCTTTTAAACTTTTAAACAACTAAACTTTTAAACATTTGTACCTACAACTATGTTAAATATATCGTAAGTTTAAGTTGAAATTATACTGTAAAAGTTAACTTTGTACCTATATCATTTAGTATCACATCATATTATGAAAATAAAAACGATAAGCATCACGCTAATTACTCTAACTCTATTAGGTTTAATTGGATATCGAATTACAAAAAATAGTGAAGAATCTGAAAAAGGTGGCGGAAAAGGAGATAAAAAACCACCCATGATGGTCGATGCCATAGTCGTTTCAGAAACTAATTTTGCGAATACAATTTCCCTTTCAGGTTCTATTGAAGCCAATGAAAATGTAGAAATAAGAAGTGAAGTTTCTGGAATTGTGGAGAAAATATTTTTCACAGAAGGCACCAATGTGAGCAAAGGTCAAGTTTTATTAAAAGTAAATGATATCGAATTACGTGCCCAACTTTCGCAAGCTCAAACCCGTCAAAGTTTAGCTTCAGAAAATGAAAGAAGAGCGAAACTACTATTACAAAAAGAAGCGATTAGTCAAGAAGAATACGATATTGCAAGTGCCGAATTCAGAAGTTTAAAAGCTCAAACGCAATTGATTCAAGCGCAAATTGCTAAAACAACTATAAAAGCACCCTTTTCGGGAAAAATTGGATTACGAAATATTTCTCCAGGAACTTATGTAACACCAACTACGTTAATCACTAAATTAGTAAGTGCAAATCAAGTAAAAATAAGTTTTACAATTCCTGAAAAATATGCTTCAGAAGTGGAAAACAACTCACCTATTCAATTTACGATTCCAAATAATCCTGAAAAATTTACAGCTAAAATTTACGCAATCGAACCTGAGATTGAAACTTCCACTCGAACATTAAAAATCAGAGCGATTGCCGAAAATCCAAATGGAAAATTATTAGCGGGAACATTCGCTACTATTGAACTTCCATTGAAAAATATAAAAGGTGCAATTCAAATTCCTTCAGAAGCTGTAGTTCCTGTTCAAGACGGAAAAGTGGTTTACATTGCCAATAATGGAAAAGCAAAAGAAGTAAAAATTGAAACCATTGCCAGAACAGATAAAGACGTTATCGTTACGCAAGGCGTAAAATCTGGCGATACAATTCTAACTTCTGGCGTTATGGCTCTAAAAGATGAAGCCGAAATTAAAGTTAAAGTAAAACAATCGAAACTTCCAACTTCTAACTTCTAACTTCCCACTTACAAATGAGTTTATCTACTTTAAGTATAAAAAGACCCGTATTTACCATTGTAATCAATTTATTGATTATACTTTTTGGTATTTTAGGCTATAGTTATTTAGGCGTTCGTGAATTCCCATCGATTGATCCGGCTGTTATCAATGTGCGAACTAATTATACTGGTGCTAATGCCGAAATTATAGAATCGCAAATCACCGAACCACTTGAAAAAGCCATTAACTCTATTGATGGAATTCGAAACATTACGTCTTCAAGTAATCAAGGATCGAGTAATATTACGGTCGAATTCAAATTAGAGAAAAATTTAGAAGAAGCTGCCAACGATGTGCGTGACAAAGTTTCACAAGCTGTTAGAAGCTTACCGCAAGATATTGATGCACCACCCGTTGTAGCAAAAGCGGATGCCGATTCAGATGCGATTATTTCGATGACCGTTCAGAGTCAATCTAGAAATGCTTTAGAATTAAGTGATTATGCTGAAAACGTAATTTCCGAGCGAATGCAAACGATTCCAGGTGTGAGTAGTGTGCAAATTTGGGGACAAAAACGTTATTCGATGCGAATTTGGATGGATCCCATCAAATTAAATGCTTACGGAATCACGGTGGCTGATGTTCGAAATGCTTTGGACAAACAAAATGTAGAATTGCCTTCGGGAAAATTGACAGGTGCCAATACCGAATTAATGGTGAAAACCCTTGGGAATTTATCTACTGAAAAAGAATTTAATGATATTATCATCGTAGCTGATGCCAATAAAACCGTTCGATTAAGTGATATTGGTTATGCTGTTTTAGCTTCTGAAAATTTAGAAACAAAATTCACCGAATCAGGAAATCCAATGGTGGCAGTAGCTATTATTCCACAACCTGGAACCAATTATTTAGAAATTGCGGAGCAGTTTTATGCCGAAGTGGATAAATTAAAGAAAGATTTACCAAGTGACATCAAATTAGATATTGCGCTAGACAATACCCTTTTTATTAAAAAATCAGTAGTTGAAGTAGCGGAAACCTTAGCCATTTCAATTGTTTTAGTAATTATTATTATCTTTTTATTCTTTAGAGATTGGTCAATTGCATTTAGACCATTAATTGATATTCCGGTTTCGTTGATTGCTACGTTTTTTATCATGTATTTGTGTGGTTTCTCTATCAACGTATTAACGTTATTAGCAATTGTTTTAGCCACAGGATTAGTAGTAGATGACGGAATTGTAGTAACCGAAAACATCTTCAAAAAAGTAGAAGAAGGTATGTCACCAATTGAAGCGGCTATTAAAGGTTCCAACGAAATTTTCTTTGCAGTAATTTCTATTTCGGTAACCTTAGCTGCAGTATTCTTACCGATTATTTTCTTAGAAGGTTTTGTAGGACGATTGTTCCGAGAGTTTGGTGTTGTCATTGGTGCTGCTGTATTGATTTCGGCCTTCGTATCGCTGACCTTAACACCCATGTTGAATGCGTATTTAATGAAAGGTGGCGAACAAAAGAAAACCAAATTCTATGAATTTACTGAGCCATTTTTTGTGAATCTGAATAAAGGGTATGCGAATTCGTTAACTAATTTCTTAAAAAGAAAATGGTTGAGTTTTCCAATTATCGGAGTTTGTATTGGATTAATTGTCTTATTCTTTGCTATTCTTCCAAAAGAAACTGCTCCTTATGATGACCGTAGTTTAGGAGTTGTGAGTGTTACAACTCCCGAAGGTGCTACTTTTGAATACACCGACAAATTCATGGATGAGTTATCAAAATTGATTAATGATTCCATTCCTGAAAAGAAGGTAGCGTTAGTAATTACTTCTCCAGGTTTTATGTCTTCATCAGTAAATGCTGGTAGGGTTCGTTTGGCATTGGTGGACCCAAGTGAAAGAGAAAAGTCGCAAAAAGAGGTGGTTGATGATTTGAACAAATGGGCAAAAAAATATCCGCAAGCCAAAGTAAACGTATCCGAACAACCTACAATTTCGGTAAACAGACGTGGTGGTTTACCCATTCAATACATTATTCAGGCGCCGAATTTTGAAAAATTAAGAGAAAAGATTCCGCAATTCATGGAAGAAGCGAGTAAAAATGAAACTTTCTCGAATGTAGATGTCAACTTGAAATTCAATAAACCTGAAATTAATGTTACGATTAATCGTGAAAAGGCGGAAAGTTTAGGAATTTCGGTTTTAGATGTGGCGCAAACTTTACAATTATCGTTAAGCGGACAACGTTTTGGTTATTTCATGCAAAATGGAAAACAATACCAAGTCATTGGACAATTTGATGAAAAAGATAGAGACGCCCCTTTGGATTTGACTTCAATGTTCGTGAAAAACAAAGCGGGCGAATTAATTCAATTAGACAACGTAGTTGAGGTAGAAGAACAAAGTAATCCACCACAATTATTCCATAACAATCGCTACATGTCGGCAACGGTTTCTGCTGGTTTAGCACCAGGAAAAAGTATGATTGACGGTATCAACGCCATGGACGAAATCAAAGAAAAAGTATTAGACGATACCTTTACAACTGATTTAGGTGGTGAATCGCGTGACTTCGTGGAAAGTAGTTCAAATACTTCGTTTGCTTTTGGATTGGCTTTGTTGTTGATATATTTGATTCTAGCCGCACAATTTGAAAGTTTTATTGATCCATTTATCATCATTTTAACCGTACCAATGGCAGTAGCTGGAGCGTTATTTTCGCTTTGGTTGTTTGGGCAAACATGGAATATTTTTAGTCAAATTGGAACCGTGATGTTAATTGGACTCGTTACCAAAAACGGAATTCTGATTGTCGAATTTGCGAACCAACTTCGAGAACAAGGAAAATCGAAATACGATGCCATTTTAGAAGCTTCGGAAGCACGTTTACGACCTATTTTAATGACCAGTTTAGCTATTGCTTTAGGAGCTTTACCGATTGCTTTATCACTTGGAGCGGCTTCGGCAAGTAGAATGGGAATGGGAGTTGTAATTGTGGGCGGAACGATGTTTTCATTAATCTTAACTTTATTTGTAATACCAGCCATTTATTTAATGTGGTCAAGAGCTAAAAAACACCGACCAGAATTTGATAATTTAGACGCTTTAGAGAAATAGTATTATGCGAAATTTATATACAAGCTTATTATTTGTAATCATTGGATTTTCAGTGCAAGCACAAGAATTGCTTTCACTTGAAGATGCTGTAAAAATTGCATTGGAAAACAATTACGATATTAAAATTGCGGATAATAATTCCAAAATTGATGCCACCAATAACAATTTAGCAAATGCTGGAATGTTGCCATCGTTGAATGCAAATTTCACCAACAATAACAGTCAGTTAGATACCAAACAAACACAAGGCGATGGAACCGTTCGTGAATTAGACGGAGCCAAAAACATGAACTTAACCTATGGTGTGGGTTTAGACTGGACTATTTTTGATGGGTTGAGTATGTTTGCCCGAAAAGAACAGTTAAATGTTTTAGAACAACAAGGAAAAGCAGAATTACAAGCTGCTATTTTAACTCGAATTAGCGATGTGTATACTACCTATTTCGATTTGGTACAACAACAACAAGTTTTAGCTTCGATTGATACGGCAATTGTAATTTCAAACCAACGAGTAACTACTGCTCAAAATCGTTTTAGCATTGGAAAAGCTTCTAAATTAGAAGTATTGAATGCCCAAGTAGATTTGAATAGCGATTTAAGCTTACAGTTAAGACAACAAGAACTTATCAAAATCAGTAAAATTAGATTGAACGAATTATTAGTGCGCGATACACAAACCGATTTTAAAGTAGCAAAAGAAATTTCATTGGAACAAAATTTAGATTTTAACGAGTTGAAAGCAACCGCCGAAAAACAAAATCCGCAATTGCAAGCGCAAATCCTGACTAAAAAAGTAGCCGATTTGAATTTGAAACAAGTCAGAGGTAATCGTTATCCAACGGTTCGAATTACTTCGGGTTACAATTTCACTCGTTCAGAAGCTTCTTTGGGATTTATTACCCAATCTTCTGGGCAAGGTTTTGTTTATGGAGTAACAGCTACCGTACCTATTTTTAATGGCTTTCTTCAAAACAAAAACGAAAAAGTAGCAAAATACCAAGTGGAAAACGCCAATTTACTTTTAGAACAACAAAAACTATCCCTAACAGCACAATTAGCTTCCTTGTTTGCAAGTTATCAAACCAATTTAGAGTTGGTAAAAATGGAAGAAAAAAACCTAGAAATCGCCAAACAAAACTTAGATATCACCTTAGCAAAATTCAAAATCGGAACCATAACCACTATCGAATTCAGAACCGCACAACAAAATTTTGTAGAAGCTGCCGTTCGCTATTCAAATGCGCAATATGTAACCAAACTTTCCGAAATTAACCTAAAAGAATTAGCAGGCACTTTACAATTAAATTAATATATTTAGGTTTGTTAAAATGTTTAATTGTGAAACTGTGAAATCGAGAATCCGCTTTTCACTAATCACTTTTCACTAATCATTAAAATATGGTTCAATACAACCCAAAAGACTGGATTACCTTCATCTTCCGTTTTCACGAATCAGACACATTTCGTCAGTTGATTCCGATGATGATTTTCATTGGATTTTATGCAGGAGGCATAGCCTATTTAGAGTTAGAATATTGGAATCTTTCCGAAAGTAGTCATGTTAAAAACCTAACCGTAATGCATACAACGGTTGGTTTCGTATTGTCGTTATTATTAGCTTACCGAACCAATACCGCTTACGACCGTTGGTGGGAAGGTAGAAAACAATGGGGCGCCTTAGTAAATAATAGTCGAAACCTCGCTTTGAAAATTTCAGCCTATTTATCTGATGAAAATGATAGAAATTTTTTTAGAAAAGTAATTCCTGCTTATGCTTCTGTACTTTCTAAACATTTATTAAATGAAGAAGTAAGCAAAATGTTGTTTGATGGTTTGAATTTAGAAATGGATCATCACAAACACAGGCCAAATCAAGTAGCAAAAATGCTGTTTCAAAAAGCAAATGATTTGTATAAATCTGGAAAAATTACAGGTGATCAATTTTACATCATCAATTCAGAATTACAATCATTTACCGATATTTGTGGCGCTTGTGAACGCATTAAAAACACACCTATTCCCTACTCGTATAGTTCGTTTATCAAAAAATTCATCTTCTTTTTTGTGATGACCTTACCATTCGGATTTGTATTTAGTTTGGGCTACTATGTAATTCCTGTGGTGATTTTCATCTTTTATGTGTTAGCGAGTTTAGAATTAATTGCCGAAGAAATCGAAGACCCATTTGGCAACGACGCCAACGATTTACCGATGACAAAAATTGCTTCGAATATTAAGAAGCACGTGGAAGAGATTTTGTGATT
>JBIKZB010000060.1:0-8255 GCA_044354955.1 Flavobacterium sp.
ATATTCATCACGAGTTCTGGCCAATGCATTTGATATAAATCGATATAATCGGTTTGGAGATTTTTTAAACTCAATTCTACCGCTTCGTGAATACTTTTCTTAGAAAAATCTAATGGTTGACGAATATACTCCATACCGCGATTTGGTCCCGCAATTTTAGTTGCTATAACTAATTTTTCTCGTTCCGAAGCACCAATTTTTTGAATCCAAGTTCCGATGTGACGTTCTGTACTTCCAAAAATTTGAGCGTTGCCGCCAATTGGGTACATTTCAGCCGTATCAATAAAATTGATTCCCTTCTCCATCGCATAATCCAATTGACTGTGCGCTTCACTTTCGGTATTTTGATTCCCAAAAGTCATGGTTCCTAAACAGATTTTACTGACTTTTAGTTCGGTATTGGGTAGTGTTGTGTAGTTCATTGTGGAATTTGAAAATTTAAAGTTCAAAGTTACAAAGTTTGAAACAAAAAAGACTCAAAGATTTTCCTTTTGAGTCTTAATTGTAATCTTTTAAATAATTTATTAGAAGAATATTAATTTCACTACGAACTTATTGTTTCATTATCTCATTTAACTGAAATTCTAAATCATTTAAACTGTTAAATTTTTTAAAATCTATAGATATGTTATTAATCTTTAACTCATGAATTAATTCTAAAATAAGTTCATAACCTTCAATTTCATACCCAAACATATTTTGATCAAAATTGGTTCCAACTAAAAGACCATCATTATCAAGTCCAATACACCAATTTTCAATAAAAACATTCAAATCTATTTCGGTAACTTCATAATCTTTCCACTCATTTTTTTTACAAGATTTAGCCAATGCAATATCAGACCAAAAACATATTATCCCGACAGGTTCTCCATTATCATCTTCAAATTCATTTGAACTAGATGTTGCAAAACCATCTTCACATTCTAGGCCATAAACAATTTTTGTTTCACAAACTTTTTTTACAAAATGTTGATGTTTTAATTTAACATCAATATGATTTTTAAACATTCACTAAAACATTTATAGTTCATTCAACATTTTAGAAATTTCATCTAACTTAGGTGTTAAAATAATTTCTATTCTTCGGTTTTTTGCTTTTCCCTCAGCAGATTCATTACTCATTAAAGGAGCATATTCACCACGACCTGCAGCTGTTAAGTTTTCTTTTTTAATTTTTGCATTTGCCGATAAAATATTTACAATCGCAGTAGCACGTTTTGTAGATAAATCCCAGTTATTTTCAACGCCACCACCGATTGTTCCAGTGATTTTGTCATTATCGGTATGCCCTTCAATTAAAACAGAAATGTCTGGATTATCTCCTAAAACTTTCCCAACTAAATCCACTGCTTTTTTTCCTTCAGCACCAACCGTCCAACTTCCCGATTCAAAAAGTAATTTGTTTTCCATAGAAACATACACTTTTCCGTCTTTTTCAGTTACGGTTAACCCTTTACCTTCAAACGCTTTTAGTGATTTAGACAACGTTTCTTTCAATTTCTTCATAGCTGCTTCTTTATCAGCCATCATTTTTTCTAATTCAGCTAAACGAGTAGAAGATGCTTCTAAATCTTTTTTCAATTTATTTAAACGATCTTGTTCAGCAGCTAATGCTTTTTGTTTCGCTTCTAACTCAGCCAGCAATTGTCTGTTTTTATTAATGTTTGCCTCTAAAGCATCGTTACTATCTTTTTCAAGCGCGGCATAAGATGCTTTTAAATTGTCTAAATTCTTTTTTGTAGCAGCATAATCGGCCGCTAATTTATCGCGTTCAGCTTTTGTTTTGTCTAATTCTGATTGTAATTTATTTTTATCGGTTTCTAACTGATTCTTATCGGTTTTTAAAGTCGTGTTCTCATCAGATAAAGCATTGTGTTCTTTCTTTAAATCAGCATATTTGTTTTCTAAATCTTGATAGATTTTTTTAGAAACACACGAAGTAGTTAAACTTAAAACTACACAGGCTAGGGCAATTTTTCTTATCATTTTGTTTTTTGTTTTTATAATTGATTTTCAGGTTTCAAGTTTCAGGTTTTGACGTTGATTTTTGAATTTGAAATTGATATTGAACTTGTTTTTTATTTTATTTCTACTAAAACCGGACAATGGTCAGAGTGTTTGGCTTCGGGCAAAATCAAAGCTCTTTGAATTTTATCTTTCAAAGTTTCGGCTGCTAAACAATAATCGATTCTCCATCCTTTATTATTATTTCGAGCATTGGCTCTGTAACTCCACCAACTATAATTGTGTGGCTCTTTATTTAAATGACGAAACGTATCTATAAATCCACTTTTCATAAATCCATCTAACCAAGCGCGTTCTTCGGGTAAAAACCCAGAAACTTTTGCATTTCGAATTGGATCGTGAATATCAATAGCCTCGTGACAAATATTATAATCACCACAAATTACCAAGTTTGGCACTTCTTTCTTTAACTCATCAATATACAAATGAAATTCTGCCATGTATTGAAACTTATAATCTAACCTATCAATATTTGTACCAGAAGGTAAATATAGGCTCATTACCGAAAGTTCATCAAAATCGACACGTAAATTTCTTCCTTCAAAATCCATATGAGAAATTCCAGTTCCAAAAACCACCTTTTTAGGTTCGATTTTAGATAAAACCGCCACCCCACTATATCCTTTTTTTTCGGCTGGAAAATAATATTGGTACGGATAACCTGCAGCTTCAATTTCTAATTTTGGAATTTGATCTTCGGTAGCTTTAATTTCTTGAAGACAAATGACATCGGGATTTGCTTGTTGCAACCATTCTAAAAAACCTTTGGTAATGGCGGCACGAATTCCGTTTATGTTGTATGATATGATTTTCATGTACTACTGTAGCTTTTGACCAAATGTACTAAAAAGGTTTGTAAAAATAAAAGTTTGGTTTTATTGTTTTTATAATTCTTTAACTATCAGTGTGCTAAAAAATATAACAAAATAGCATTTTTTATTACAAGATGAAAAACGTTGAAAATTCAGCAAATTTCTTATCTTTGTTTCTTGCTCAAAAAATAAATAATAAATGGGTTTAGTTACTGCTAAAGAAGTTGCAAAAGCGATTAACGTTGATAAATACGGAATTTTCGGTACTTTTTCTGGCTGGCTATTAATGAAAGTGCTTAAAATTTCTGCACTTAATAAATTGTATGACCGACATAAACATTTAAAAGATGTGGAGTTTTTGAATGCAATTTTAGATGATTTGCAGATTAAGTTTGAAATTCCAGAAGAAGATTTAAAGCGATTACCAAAAGATGGCGCTTATATTACCATATCTAATCATCCGCTTGGAGGCGTTGATGGTATTTTACTATTGAAATTAATGCTAGAAAAAGAGCCTAATTTTCGAATTATAGCTAATTTTTTATTGCATCGTATTGCGCCTTTAAAACCATTTATAATGCCTGTGAATCCTTTTGAAAATCACAAAGATGTGAAATCAAGTGTGATTGGCATTAAAGAAACTTTACGTCATTTAAGCGACGGAAAACCTTTAGGAATGTTTCCTGCGGGAGAAGTTTCTACCTATAAAGATGGCAAATTAGTAGTTGACAAACCTTGGGAAGAAGGTGCTATTAAAGTAATTAGAAAAGCACAAGTTCCTGTTATACCTATTTATTTTCATGCTAAGAACAGTAGATTATTTTACTTCTTATCGAAAATTAATGACACTTTAAGAACCGCTAAGTTACCAAGTGAACTTCACACTCAAAAAGACCGAGTAATTAAAGTTCGTATTGGAAAACCAATTTCGGTTGCTGAACAAAATGAATATCAAGACATTGAAGCTTATGGTGAGTTTTTAAGAAAAAAAACATACATGCTTTCCAATGCCTTTGAAGAAGAAAGTAAAATTAATTTACCAAAATTAAGCTTACCAAAATCGCCTAAACAAATTGCAAAGCCAGCAAATCATGAACAGATTTTAGAAGAAATGGCTTTTCTGAAAAAAGGCGATTATCGTTTATTGCAAAGTAAAAACTACGAAGTTTTCTTTGTAACGGCTGATAAAATTCCGAACATCTTACACGAAATAGGTCGTTTACGTGAAATTACATTTAGAGAAGTAGGCGAAGGCACTAATGAATCATTAGATTTAGATCCATACGATAAATATTATCATCACATGTTTTTATGGGATGAAGATGCGCAATGCATTGCTGGAGCTTACCGTATGGGATTAGGTTCACATATTTATCCAAAACATGGAATCGATGGTTTCTATTTACATGAATTATTCCGTTTTGAACCAGAGTTATATGATATGATGAGTAAATCTATCGAAATGGGTAGAGCGTTCATTATCAAAGAATACCAACAAAAACCAATGCCTTTGTTCTTGTTATGGAAAGGAATCGTGCACACGACTTTACACTATCCAGAACATAAATACTTGATTGGTGGCGTGAGCATTAGTAATCAGTTTTCTGAGTTTTCTAAATCGTTAATGATTGAGTTCATGAAGTCGCATTATTACGACCCGTATATTGCGCAATATGTACATCCGAAGAAAGAATTTAAAGTAAAACTGAAAGACGCCGATAAAGATTTTGTTTTTAACGAAACCGAATCAGATTTGAATAAATTTGATAAGATAATCGACGAATTAGAACCAGGAACTTTGCGTTTACCGGTTTTAATTAAGAAATACATCAAACAAAACGCAAGAGTGGTTGCATTTAATGTAGATCCTCTATTTAATAATGCTGTTGATGGTTTAATGTATATTCGAATATCAGATATTCCAGAAAGTACCATGAAACCGGTCATGGAAGAGTTTCAAGCGGAATTGGAAAGAAAAGATAAAGGCTAACTTAGTTGTTAGCCTTTATCTTTTCTTTAAAATCTTCCCAAGCTTCTTTAGTTAAAATAGGCTTCGATTTAATTTTCTTCCCTTTTAAATAATTCAAAATGGTTTTTGCTCTCGCTTCTGATTCGGGATGTGTGGAAACCCAATAGGTGTATTTGTGTAACTCATTATCTACTGATAATTCGTAAAGAAAATCAGCAAATGGTCTTGGGTCGATATTGGCGTTCAGCAGATATTTTACACTTTCCATATCAGCTTCAGATTCTAAACTTCTGTCGTAGGCTGATGATGAAAGTGTTTTTAAAATTTCGCTCAAAACCGCGCCATTTGAACCAGTCGTAATCGATAATAAAACCGAAAGGCCGATTTCTTTTGATAGCTTTTTCATCACGTGATTACCTTCAATATGTGCAATTTCGTGACCTAAAACGCCTAATAACGCTTGTTCATTTTTACAAGCTTTTATCAAACCTGTATAAACCACTAAATGATTATCGGGCATAGCAAAAGCATTTACTTCATCTTTATCAATAATGTGTACTTTTAAGCTATCTCTTTCGATGCCGTTTTCTTTGCAAATAGGCAATAACAAGGAATCCAACGTATTCACAATGCTATCATCAAAAATAACCGTTTCGGTCTCTTCGATTTCATTCCAAATAACTTCGCCAAGTGTTTTTTCAGTTCCTGTTTTAGCTTCTTTGACTTTAAAATGTTTCACAAAATCAATTTGCGACAACAACATCCAAACACCAAAAAATAGTGCTACAATAACTAATCCCTTACTTAATACCTTCATTTGTTTTGCAAATTAAATTAGTAACATCTCCAAAAAAGAAGAATTCGGTATGTTGCCCTTTTCTTACTTTAGTTGCGATAATTAAGGTTGAGAAGAACTCAATTAAGTTAAAAATCACTAACGTAATAATGTAAGCAAAATAGTAATTAGTTGCTGTTTCATCATAAAACAAGACAGAAACTGTCCACCAAAAACCTGCACTATTAAAGAAAAACAATCCCAATTGTGAAACCAGCGCTTGTGTACAATGCCATTTCACAAATGAAGTGCTTTTACGGTTACCTAAATAAAAAAACACGCTTGCCATTAAATTTAAAATAGGCAATGGTAAACCTCCAATTACGGCTACTAACGACATCAAATAACTATTTGAAGCTCGTTCTAGCTCCGAATCATGGGGTTGATAATTAAATTTTGTAGTTGTAATCATAGATTTTTTTTAATGTTCCAAACCCAATTGGCAATTACTAAAACGATTAGTACCATAGCAACTTTTCGTTTTCTTAGTATCGTTTCAATTTTTAAATAAGCGGTATAAAACGATTCCTTTTTTTGAATAAAATCATAGCTAATCCAAATTGGAGCGACTAACATAATTAGTCCAACAAGTATGCCAAAAGGATTAATAAAAATAGCTGAAAGAAAGTTTCCGTGTGAAAGTTGCATTACAGCACGAGTAGTTCCGCATGACGGACAAGGAACAGTGGTTACTTTTTTGAACAAGCAAACGGTAAATTCTTGGTTTTGAATTTCGTGTTCATGTTGTAAAGAAAAAAGCAACCAACTATACCCTACAAAACAAGCGAATAAAAGAAATAGATATAGCTTGTTTTTATTCATTATTACATCAATGCTCTATTAAACATTTCCATGTTTTTTTCACGAGTTGCACCCATAATTAAAAACCAATCTACAATTTTCCAAACCAACAAACCTCCACAAGTCAACAATTTCCCTACACCCATTCCTGTATCACCAATATAAAAACGATCAATTCCAAATTCACCTAAAAAAATTGATAAAAGCAATGCTGTAGTAGGCTCTTTAAATTGTAAAAATTGCAAACTTGGCCATTTATCATCATCTAACTGCAATAAACGATCTCTTATAGCGCTTAATTGATAACCTTCGAAATATTTCGCGTTCGTCATCATGAACATGTCTACTTTTTGTGATTCCATTGTAAAATTGTTTGTTTTAGTTGTCTCCTACTCGTAAGGCTTTTCGGATGCGCCATGAAATGCTAATATAAAAAATATTTTCTTTATTAGTCGACAACTAAGTTAAATGTTACAAAATTATTGATAAATCTTACAAATTTTATCTACGATAACTTGCGCTAATTTCTCGTGACTTTCAAATGTCCAACCTGCGATATGGGGAGTTAACAATACATTTTCAGCTTTTAATAAATATTCAAAAGCAGCAGGCTTTTCACCTTCAAATAAGGTTTCAAAAGATAATTTTTCGTATTCTAAAACATCTAATCCAGCGCCTAAAATTTTACCTAATTTCAACCCTTCAACCAAATCAGTGGTTACAACTGAATTTCCTCTTGCAGTATTTATAAACCAAAATGGATTTTTGAATTTATTAATAAAATCGGAATTAATCATTTTATCGGTTTCGGGTGTCCAAGGTGTGTGCAAACTTAAAACATCAGCTCTTTCTTGAAGTTCGGATAATGAAACTTGAGTTGCATTTTCATTTCCCATATTCGGTAAAATATCATGACATAAAACGGTTACATCAAATCCACGCAATTTTTTTGCGAATGATTTTCCCATGTTTCCATAACCAATAATTCCAACTGTTTTTCCTTCTAATTCATATCCACGATTAGCTTCTCGCTTCCATTGCCCCGATTTCACTTCGTTATTGGCTTTGTTTAAATTATTGAAAAGTGATAATAACATTCCTATTGCGTGTTCTCCAACCGCATTGGCATTTCCTTCAGGAGCAGCAATTAAATGGATTCCTTTTGCAGTAGCGTAATCGCAATCAATACTTTCTAACCCAGCCCCAACACGCGCTATAAATTGTAGGTTTATTGCTTTATCTAAAAAGGTTTTATCAATTTTAAAACGACTTCTAATGACAATTCCGTGGTAGTTTTCAATTTTAGCTTCCACTTCTTGTTTAGAGGAAGTAAAATCAGCTTCGTTATGAAAACCAGCTTTTTGAAGCTGTTCCCATAATAAGGGATGATTGCTGTCGATGTGCAGTATTTTGATGTGGGCTACATTCATGATTTACAATTGAAGTATAAAAGTACAAGAAATTATGATTCAAAAAAAATGAGGCCGTTTAGACCTCATAGTTTTTTAATTCAACCATAATTCTGGATTGAGATAAGTTGTATTTTGTAACACTGCAAATTTCATGGTGGTACTTCCTGAATTATCAGTGTGAATTGTTCCTAACTTTTGTTTGATATTGACCTTTTGACCTTTAACCACATTAACTGAAGATAGATTCATGTAAATGGTAATAAAATCTCCATGTCTAACATAGACCGCTTTCCAATTTCTATTGTTTTCATTTACTTGTATTTGAAATACTTCTCCAGCAAAAACAGCTCTTGCCGAAGAACCTTTCTCAGTTGAAATTTCAATACTACTATTGTGAA
>JBIKZB010000061.1:0-8153 GCA_044354955.1 Flavobacterium sp.
ATATAATTGATTATTTTTTACTCACAAAAACAGAAAAAATAATTCTTAAATTAGAAAACAGAAAAAAACACCAAGAAAATTATTTTGATATAAAAGTTTTATTGATGAAAAAACACCATCATGAAGCTTTAGAAATATTTAATAAAGAAATTTATCAAATACTAGTAGAATTGAAATTATATAAGTTAAATGATAGAGAAACAAATAAAATATTAAAGCACTTTTACACAAAATATGATGAGGATAAAGAATTTTCAAAATTTATTGAACCATTCAGTTATGTAAGACACAAGACTTGGTTTGAAACTTGTGAAAACTAAACTTAATTTATAAAATCTTTATAAACTTATAAAAATTAGAAATAAGTCATAATTGAGTATTATCAATCCTTTATTAATTATAAATTATTTTAAAAAGAATGATTATAATTTATTTTAAACTTTAAACATTTATAATTTAAATTTAAAGAGGATGAATAATGTAATTTACAAAAAGAGTGTGTCAAAAAAATATCAAAAAAGAATATTTTTTATAAATTTACAATTATTAACCAGATCCACATTTAAATAAGTCTACGTTCTTCCTAATTATGTTAACTTATTGATTAGTAATTTCTTGTGAGTAAATAAAAAGAGTACAAAAGGAATATTTGGAAGATTTATTTTATACTACTTTTTTACTTCAAATCTCCTATACTATCAACGGTCACATATCTTTCTGTTGTAAAACCCTCAGCATACTCCACTCCTACTAGTCGGCCAAGGTCTTGAGCTCGGTATCTAATACTGTCTAAAAAGTTTTTAGAGGCAATAGGTGTAACAGGTTCATTAGATTTTGGATCGTAAAATTGCGAACTATAAGCCAATACCGATTCCATTTTTTTGTCCATATACCCTGTAATATCTACCGCAAAATCGGGTTCAATAGTTTGCCATTGAATATAATGATACACAACTTTTGGACGCCAAGCTTGTTGCGCTTCGCCATTAAGTTCAGTCTTAATTTGAATCAACCCCGATAAAAAACAAGCATCACTAACCAATTTACTACCTTTTCCGTGGTCGATGTGTCTGTCGGTAATAGCATTGCACAATACAACATCTGGTTGGTATTTACGAATAGCTTGAATTACTTTTAATTGATGCGCTTCATCGTTCACAAAGAAACCATCTCGCATATCTAAATTTTCTCTTACTGTAACGCCTAAAATTTCAGAAGCTTTAGCCGATTCTTCATTACGAATAGCAACAGAACCACGCGTGCCTAATTCACCACGCGTTAAATCGATGATTCCGACTTTTTTTCCTAAAGCAACCTCTTTGGCTATAGTGCCACTACATCCTAATTCTACATCATCTGGATGCGCTCCAAAAGCTAATATATCTAATTTCATTTTTAAACTTTTATATTTTTAAACACATAGAATCATAGCTTTTCTTTGTGTTTATTTTAGTATTTCACTTAACATAGTTTACATAGTATTTCTATTGAACTATTTAAAATACAATGTCTTTTAAAATTTTCTATGTGCCTGTGTGTTTCATTTTTATTTTGAAACTAAAACATTTCGCATGGTCATGGATTTATTTTCGGTTTCAATGAATTCCTTTTCTGGTATACTGTCTTTTGTAATACCACAACCAACATAAATATTCACAACATCATTTTCCACTTCTAAACAGCGTAAATTTACAAATAAATCGGTTAGATTTTCTTTGTTATATTCCCCTAAAAATCCTGCATAATATTTTCGATTATAACCTTCATTTTTCAGTATAAAATCTATTGCTCTATCTTTAGGTAAACCACAAACGGCTGGTGTTGGATGCAATGTTTTTATCAAGTCACTCACTTGAAAATCAGCAGTCAGTTCACCTGAAATTAATGATTTTAAATGTACTAAATTTCCAGCTTTAACAGTTTCAGCATCAGTAACTATAAGTTCATTTACTTTGCTAGTTACTTTATCTAAAATATAATTGGTTACAAATTGTTGCTCCTCCTTTTCTTTGGTTTCCCAAATTACGTTTTCAGCATACAATTGCGTTCCTGCCAAAGCCACTGTTTCAAATTGATTTTGATTAATTTTTACCAATTGTTCTGGAGTTGCTCCCATCCATAAACCAATTTTTGGATGAAAAAACAAATAGCGAAAAGCCGTTGGATAAGTTGCGATTAAATTCTGAAACGTTGCTATAATTGAAATTTGTTTCTTCAAAACCATTTTACGTGACAAAACTACTTTATCAAATTCACCCTGTTGAATTGCCAAAACTCCTTTGGAAACTAAATTTTCAAAAGCTACTTTTTGATTACTTTCAGAAGTTAAATTTACAGCCGTTAGTTTTTCTAAAAGACTTAGATTTCCTTGTGTAAATAAATTTCCTTCGAATGGAATTACGACTTGATTTTCTCCATGAAAAGGCACAAATATAAATCCGGCTTGATTGGAAAAAGCGGTAATTTCATTCGTTTGTTGTATAAGTAAATTCCAAACAGATTCGTTGGGTTTCACATAACAAACAAAAGGTTTTTGTTGCGATAGTAAAACTTGTATTTCTTCAAAAACTTGCATTATTGTCTTCTGGATAATACCATATTCGTTAATTTACAAAGCGAAATTAACTTTCCTTGCTCATCTACAATTCTAATTTCCCACAAATGAATACTTGCTCCTTTGTGTATGATTTTAGCCGTAGCCGTAACCATTCCTTCGCGTTTACTTTTTAAATGATTCGCTGAAATCTCAATGCCACGTACTTCTTGTTTTTCGGGATTTACAAACATTAACGAAGCTGCACTTCCTACACTCTCTGCTAAGGCTACTGTTGCACCGCCATGCAATAATCCCATGGGTTGATGAACTCTTGGATTCACAGGCATGGTTGCTGTAAGAAAATCTTCGCCAGCGTCGGTGTAAACGATATCTAAGGTATTCATTAAAGTGTTTTTGCTCCAATCATTACACAATTGCAACATTTTTTCTCTATCAAACAACATAACTTTTATTTTTGGTAAAATTAAGCATTCCGAAGAGAATATTTCATACGATTTAACGTTTTAGAAGATATTATAAATTTCTTTTGATTTTAAAAATTTAAAATTAATAGTTACATTTACAAAAATTACTCTATACATGCGTCATTTATTACTTTTATTATTAATGGGATTAGCCGTTTCAGTAACTTCTTGCCGAAACGATTTTGATTTTGAATCACAAACTGGTAGTTTGAGTTTTTCTAAAGATACCGTTTATTTAGATACAGTATTTACAGACATTGGCTCAAGTACCTATACCCTGAAAGTATATAATAATAGTGATAAAAACATTTCAATTCCTTCTTTACGTTTAAAAAAAGGAACCGCTTCAAAATACCGATTAATGGTTGATGGTATGGCTGGACAAGTATTTGAAGATGTTGAACTTCTAGCAAAAGATAGTATGTATATTTTTGTGTCGGTAACTGCTGAAGTAGCCGATGCAAATCCTACCGACTTTTTATATACCGATCAAATTTTATTTGGTGAAGAAACCAATTCAAACCACCAAAAAGTAGAATTGGTGACCCTTATTCAAGATGCCTATTTCATTTATCCGGGAAGAGTTCAAAATCCAGATGAATCATACACTTATGATGAACTAAACCTTGGAGTTGATGGAGACGGAAATCCTATTACGATTCGTGGTCGATTTTTAGAAGAAAGTAATCCGGTGAATGGCAATGAATTGCATTGGTCCAACACAAAACCTTATGTGATATATGGTTATGCCGCGGTTCCCTCAAATAAGACATTAGTGGTTGATGCAGGTGCTCGAATTCATTTTCATGCCGAATCAGGCTTAATCGTAGCCAATAATGCGTCTATCCATGTTAATGGCGCTAATTCAACAACCGCCGCTTTAGAAAATGAAGTCATCTTCGAAGGCGATCGTTTAGAACCAGATTTTTCTGAAGTTCCTGGGCAATGGGGAACCATTTGGCTCACACAAGGAAGTACCAATAATCAAATTAAAAATCTTACTATTAAAAATGCTACGGTTGGTCTTTTAGTTTCCGGAAATGATGGCACTTCTACACCATCATTAACTCTTGAAAACACTCAAATTTATAACTGCTCTAATGTTGGTATTTTAGCAAGAACAGGAAATATTGAAGGTAAAAACACCGTAATTAACAATTGCGGACAAGCTGCTTTTGCTGGTAGTTATGGAGGTAGTTATGATTTCACTCATTGTACATTTGCAAATTATTGGGCTAGTTCAACACAAACATGCATTATTTTAGATGATTATATAGAAACTGAAACAGGAGAACAAATTGAAGCCTTAACCAGTGCAAATTTTAAAAATTGTATAATTTATGGATCCTCAAATTTAGGTTTATCACTTAAGAAAAGAGGAACTGTTTTTGAATATAATTTTGATCATTGTTTAATAAAATTTGCCGATTATAGTAATCAATTTGCAAACAATACATTGTATCAATTTTCAATAAATCCGAGATTTGTAAATTGTTTGATTGCTACAAATTCAACTGTAAATAAACCATTTTTTAGAGATGCTACTAAGAATGATTTAATAATTGGTGAAGATTCAGCAGCAAAAGGTACTGCTAATAACACCTACTCTACTTTTAATGATATTTTAAATAATTCAAGAAGTGGCGCAACTGATATAGGCGCTTATAATTGGATCACTTTTGAATAACTAGTTAATAATTTACAAATATGAAAAATCTCTCTTTATCTCTTTTAATCATTGGTTTAACATTTGTTTCTTGCAAAAAAGAAGAAGGGCAAAAACCAGCCGAAACAATAACTAATAAAGAAATTGCTACTGAAACAAAACCTGATTCTGCGACCGTTGCTAAAGCTTGGGCAGATTATGCTACTCCATCAAAAGGGCATGAAATGTTAGCTAAAGATACAGGAACTTGGGATGCTGAATTAACGTTTTGGTCACCAGACAATCCGCAAGAAATGAAATCTACAGCTACTGTAACCTACAAAATGATTATGGGTGGTAAATACCAAGAAGGAAACTATTCGGGAAATATGTTTGGAATGCCTTTTGAAGGAAAAGGAACGGTTGCTTTTGATAATGCAACTGAAGAATTTGTATCAACTTGGATTGACAATATGGGAACTGGCATGATGGTTACTCGTGGAAAATATGATGAAGCTACAAAAACATCTACTTTTCATGGCGAAATGGTAGACCCAGTAACCAAAAAGGCTAAAAAAGTAAAAGAAGTTATTACCTATATTGACGATAACAACCAAAAAATGGAAATGTTTGATGTTTTGGAAGATGGCAAAGAATTCAAATCGATGCAAGTAGTTTCGAAACGCAAAATATAGTTTTCAACAAATAAATACAAAGCTGTTCAAAAAAGAACAGCTTTTTTTGTTTTTATGCAGTCTTAAAACTTTGAACTTCTAACTTTTTAGAATAAATTTGCACTTTCAACAACAACACAAACATACAGATAAGGTAAACTTGTCTTTAAAAACAAAACTACAATGATTCATTTCTTCGGAAACCAATCCAACACCGTTTTTGCGGTACAAACGCAAAACGAATTATCGACTGAAGACATCAACAAATTAAATTGGCTTTTTGGCAACGCACATAAAATAGAAAAATCCGTATTGTCGGATTTTTTTGTTGGACCACGTGCCGCAATGGTTACGCCTTGGAGTACAAATGCGGTAGAAATTACTCAAAACATGGGGATTTCTGGCATCATTCGTATCGAGGAATTTGAAAAAGTAGCTGCCGATTTTAATGATTTTGATCCAATGCTTTCGCAAAAGTATTCAGAATTACATCAAGAAATTTATACGATTAATATCCAACCAGAACCAATTTTGGATATTGAAGATATTGCCGCTTATAACAAATCTGAAGGTTTAGCTTTAAGTCCAGAAGAAGTGGACTATTTGAATAATCTTTCTACAAAATTAGGAAGAAAGTTAACCGATTCAGAAATTTTTGCTTTCTCACAAGCAAATTCTGAACACTGCCGTCATAAAATTTTCAATGGAACATTTGTAATTGATGGTGAAGAAAAACCAACTTCTTTATTCAAATTAATCAAAAAAACATCAGAAACAAATCCAAACGATATTGTTTCGGCTTATAAAGATAACGTGGCTTTTGTAAAAGGTCCAAAAGTGACGCAATTTGCTCCAATAAGTGCTGACAAACCTGATTTCTACCAAGAAAAGGAATTTGATTCGGTACTTTCTTTAAAAGCAGAAACGCACAACTTCCCTACAACTGTTGAGCCATTCAACGGAGCTGCAACGGGTTCAGGAGGAGAAATTCGTGACCGTTTAGCAGGTGGACAAGGTTCTTTACCATTAGCAGGAACTGCGGTTTACATGACTTCGTATTCTCGTTTAGCAGAAGAACGTCCTTGGGAAAACGGAATGGCAGAAAGACCTTGGTTGTACCAAACGCCAATGGATATTTTAATTAAAGCGTCGAACGGAGCTTCAGATTTTGGAAATAAATTTGGACAACCTTTAATTACGGGTTCTATTTTAACTTTCGAGCATGAAGAAAACAATCGTAAAATTGGTTACGATAAAGTCATCATGCAAGCAGGTGGAATTGGTTACGGAAAATTAGATCAAGCAATTAAAAAGAAACCTACTGCTGGCGATAAAATCGTTATTTTAGGTGGAGAAAATTATAGAATTGGAATGGGCGGTGCTGCGGTTTCTTCTGCAGATACAGGTGCTTTTGGTTCAGGAATTGAATTAAATGCTATTCAGCGTTCGAATCCTGAAATGCAAAAACGTGCTGCGAACGCTATTCGTGGTTTGGTAGAAAGTGATAACAATCCAATCGTTTCAATCCACGATCATGGTGCGGGTGGACATTTGAATTGTCTTTCTGAATTAGTGGAAGAAACGGGAGGATTAATCGATTTAGATAAATTACCTGTTGGTGACCCAACACTTTCTGCTAAAGAAATCATCGGAAACGAATCACAAGAACGAATGGGATTGGTTATTGGTGAAAAAGATATCGAAACTTTACAAAGAATTGCAGATAGAGAGCGTTCTCCAATGTATCAAGTAGGTGATGTAACTAACGACCATAGATTTACCTTCGAATCAAAATCTACAGGATTAAAACCAATGGATTATGCCTTAGAAGATTTCTTCGGAAGTTCGCCAAAAACGATTATGACGGATAAAACCGTTGCAACCAATTACTCAGATTTAGAATATTCAAAAGAAAATATAGGAAGCTACTTAAGTCAAGTTTTACAATTAGAAGCGGTAGCTTGTAAAGATTGGTTAACCAATAAAGTAGACCGTTGTGTAGGCGGACGTGTTGCTAAACAGCAATGTGTGGGTCCTTTACAATTACCTTTAAACAATGTCGGTGTAATGGCATTGGATTTTAAAGGAAAAGAAGGAATTGCTACTTCGATAGGCCACTCGCCTATTTCGGCTTTAGTTAATCCTGTGGCAGGTTCAAGAACGGCGATTGGTGAAGCTTTATCAAATTTAGTTTGGGCACCATTAAAAGAAGGCATAAAATCGGTTTCTTTATCAGCTAACTGGATGTGGGCTTGTAAAAATGAAGGTGAAGACGCTCGTTTATATGAAGCAGTAAAAGGTTGTTCGGATTTTGCTATTGAATTAGGAATCAATATTCCAACAGGAAAAGATTCGCTTTCCATGAAACAAAAATATCCAAATGACGAAGTAATTGCACCAGGAACGGTTATTATTTCGGCTGCTGGAAATTGTTCGAACATTACGAAAGTGGTTGAACCTGTTTTACAAAGAAACGGAGGTAACATATACTACATCAACTTATCGCAAGATTCGTTTAAATTAGGTGGAAGTTCTTTTGCGCAAGTGTTGAATAAAATTGGAAATGATGTTCCTACGATTCAAGACTCAGAATTCTTCAAAAAAGCGTTCAACGTTTTACAAGATTTAATTAAAGACAGAAAAATTAAAGCAGGACACGATATTGGAAGTGGTGGTTTAATCACTACTTTATTAGAAATGTGTTTTGCAGATGCCAATTTAAGTGCGTTAATCGACTTGACTTCTTTAGGAGAAAAAGATACGGTTAAAGCGTTATTTAATGAAAATATAGGAGTTGTTTTCCAAGCAAATGC
>JBIKZB010000062.1:0-8121 GCA_044354955.1 Flavobacterium sp.
TTTTGGTCGGTTTTGACACCTGAAAAAAACACTAAAATGTCGGCTGATTTAGAAAAAGCTATTAATGAGACTTTTGGAAGTTTAGATGTTTTAAAAGAAAAATTAAACGCTGCAGGAGCGAGTCGTTTTGGTTCGGGTTGGGCTTGGTTAGTTGTTACGAAAGAAGGAAAACTTGTAGTAAGTTCAACGCCAAATCAAGATAATCCGTTAATGGATGTAGCTGAAGTAAAAGGCACGCCAATCTTTGGAATCGATGTTTGGGAACACGCGTATTATTTAAAATACCAAAACAAAAGAGCTGATTATTTAGCTGCTTTATGGAATGTAGTAAACTGGACAGAAGTAAGTAAAAGATACAAAGCAGTAATGCCAAAACCAGATACTTTTGCAGCATGGCCAGAAATCAAAACGTTTCATAAAGTAATGTCACAAACGTTTCACCCAAGTGAAGAAGGAAACTTGCAGCCAATTAAAGAAAGAAGCGTTGAAATGGCTGAAAAAGCAAATGCTTTAAAAATGGCAAAAATTCCAGCTGAGTTCAATAAAAAAGAAATTGTGGCCGCGGTTAATAAATTAGCTAAAGATAGTAAAGCATTAGATAAATTAGTAAAATCAAAAGCTTCTGACGACAAAATCACAAAAGCTTTAAATGGTTTACATGACACTTTTCATGCCATTGTAGGATTGTGTACACATGGCGATGAATAATAGTTAAAATTAAAGCAAATAAACCTTGTGAAATTAATTGTTTGCAAGGTTTTTTTGTTAAAAAATATTTAAGAAATTTTTTAAGCGATTTTGTTATCTTGCAACACTAAATTTATGCTATAACACAAATGATAAGTACAAAAAACATACGATTTTCTTACAGTAAAGAGCAAGAATTTATCTTTCCAGATCTGTATTGCGAAGCAGGAAGTACCTTGTTAATTACTGGCGATTCGGGTAAAGGTAAAACTACCTATTTGCATATTTTAGCAGGATTGTTAAAACCTGCTAAAGGCGAAATCGAAATTGATAAAACCGATATCGTAGCACTTTCAGAAAAAGCAACCGATAAATTTCGAGGCAAACATATTGGTGTAGTTTTTCAAAAATCCCATTTTATTGCAGCATTAACTGTTTTGGAAAATTTAGAAATGGCAAGTTGGTTGGCAACGGGTAAAAAGCATACGAAAAGAGCTAAGAAATTATTGGAACAATTGGGAATCGAAAACCAAGGGTCTAAATTACCTTCGCAGTTGAGTATTGGGCAACAACAACGCGTTTCAATTGCGCGCGCGTTAATGAACGAACCAAAAGTATTGTTAGCTGATGAACCAACATCAAGTTTAGATGATAAAAATGCAGAAAAAGTGATTGAATTACTAACTTCTTTGTCAAAAGAATATAAAGCTGCGTTATTAATTGTTACTCATGATGGCAGAATCAAAGAAAAGTTTATTAATAAAATTACCTTGATATGATAGCAAAATTAGCATGGAAAAATATATGGTTCAAACCATTAAATACCATCTTGAGTGTTGTTTTGCTAACCTCAAGTGTAGCGATTATTACGACTTTAGTTTTAGTCGAAAAGCAATTTGAAGAAAAGTTTTCAAGCAATATTGACGGCGTTGATTTGGTAATGGGCGCTCAAGGAAGTCCGTTGCAATTGATTTTATCTTCTGTTTATCAAGTGGATTCTCCAACTGGAAATATTAATTACGATTCGGCTAAAGTTTGGATGCAACATCCATTTGTTCAAAAAGCGATTCCGTTAGCTTTTGGGGATAACTATCGAGGTTATAAAATTTTGGGGACAACTCCAGATTATATAGAAAAATATGAAGCAAAAATTGCAGAAGGAAAACTTTTTGAAAAGAATTTTGAAGTCGTAATCGGAAGTGATATTGCTCAAAAATTAAGTTTAAAAATTGGCGATGAGTTCTTCGGTTCGCATGGCGATGCGGCAGAAGGTGAAGTGCACGACCATTATGCCTATAAAGTTGTCGGTATTGCAAAACCAACTGGAAAAGTAGTGGATAATTTGATTTTATGTACGATTCCAAGTGTTTGGCAAATGCACGGCGGACATGAAGAAGTTGAAAACCCAGCACATGGCGAAGAAGGTCATGTTCATGCAGAGGGAGAAGAACATCAAGAAGAAGCTGATATGACTTTAGATGAACCTGGCATAGAAATAACAGCTGTTTTGCTAAAATTCCGTAATAAAATGGGAATCGTAACTTGGCCAAGAATCATCGCGCAAAATACCAAAATGCAAGTCGCTTCTCCAGCTATCGAAGTAAATCGTTTGTTTTCTTTATTCGGAATTGGAATCTCAGCTTTGCAATATTTAGCCTTCGGAATTATGTTAATTTCAGGAATTTCGATTTTCATTGCACTTTATAATACATTGAAAGAACGTGAAAATGAATTTGCCTTAATGCGTGTCAACGGAGCAAAAAGACTACAGCTTTTAAAAGTAGTGATGATTGAAAGTTTGCTTTTATGTGTAGTTGGATTTATCTTTGGTACGATTTTGGGTAGAGTAGCATTAAGTATGCTTTCCAACTCAGCTGAAGAAGATTTTAAAATGAGTTTTAATCCATACGAATTTCTATGGGAAAAAGAAGGAACTTTATTTTTACTAACTATATTTGTGGGCTTTATTGCAGCGTTAATTCCAGCCGTAAAAGCATACAATTTAAATATTTCAAAAACATTAGCAAATGCATAATTATATTAAATTAAGTTTAGCTCTTTTAGTTTTTATTTCGTTGATGAGCTTTAGTAATAGTTCGATTTCAGAAGTAAAATCAAATAGTAATATTACAATAGCAGATACCTTGACATGGAAAACGTTAGGTGATATCAAATACGTTCGAAAAAAACACGCAACTTATGGCGAAGTCGAATTCCCTCAGGTAAATATGAAGTTAAAAATGATGCAAAAGAAAACCGTTTTTATGAGCGGATTCATTGTGCCAATTGATAACAAAAATTACGCATTGAGTAAAAACGTATTTGCCGCTTGTTTCTTCTGTGGAAAATCGGGACCAGAAACAATTGCGGGAATTAAGTTTAAAGGAGGTGCTTTTCCAAAGTTAAAAACGGATACGTATGTAACTTTAAAAGGAACTTTTAGATACAACGAAACCGATGTGGAAGATTGGATTTACCACATCGAAAACGCCGAAATTATTTCTCAAAGTAAATAAGTTAGAAGCCCATTCATTTGGGCTTTTTTTAATCATTCAAATAGTTAGCATTGCAATCATTCCATCATAAAAAACATCTCTTTTTCGATTTAGACCACACGCTTTGGGATTTCGATAAAAATTCTGCTTTTGCGTTTGATACCATTTTTAAACAGCAAGGTTTGGATATCAATTTAACTGATTTTCTAAATATATATATTCCCCGCAATCAGCATTATTGGAAATTATATCAAGTAAATCAAATTTCACACGAGGATTTGCGCTATTATCGTTTAAAAGACGTTTTCGATGCATTGCATTTGGAGGTTTCTGATGCATTAATTGATCTACTATCCGATGAATATATAAAATATTTACCCGAGTTTAATCATTTATTTGATGGGGCCATTGAACTGTTAGAGTATCTTAAGCCTAAATATAAATTACATATTATAACTAACGGATTTGCTTTTGTTCAAACTAGGAAACTTGAAAATTCCAAAATTGGACATTATTTTGAAACAATTACAAATTCTGAAATGGCAGGTGTAAAAAAACCACATCGAGATATATTTGATTTTGCTTTATCTTTGGCAAATGCTTCTAGAGAGGAAAGTATTATGATAGGCGATAGTTATGAGGCTGATGTAGTTGGAGCCATTGAAGCAGGAATTGAAGCAGTTTTTTTCAATGAACATAACATTACTGTTGAAAAGCCTGTTTTACAAGTGAATCATTTATTAGAATTAAAAAATATATTATAGTTATGAAGAAAATTCTTTTATTTATTGCGATGTTTTTAAGTGCTTTTTCTTTTGCACAAGAAAATTATAAATACATTATTATTCCATCTCAATTTTCTTTTTTTAGCGAAGCTAATAAATATGGACTGAGCGAGTTGACTAAATCCTTTTTTCAAAGTGAAGGTTATGAAGTGTATTATGATAATGAAAAACTCCCAGATGATTTGATGAAAAATAGATGTTTAGCTTTGTTTGCAAATGCCTTTGAAAGCAATACAATGTTTATGACAAAAATACATTTTGAACTCAAAGATTGCATAACCAGTACTTTGTTAAAGAGTCAATTAGCAACAAGTAGAGAAAAAGAATATAAAATAGCTTATACGAAAACTTTTAGAGAAGCATTATCATCACTTAAAGGGAAAATAAATTTCAAAAAAGTAGATGAATTAGAAAAAATAGAAGTTGTGGAAACTCCAAAAGAAGAAGTAGTTGTTTCTAAAAATGAAATTGTTACAAATACACAAGCCACAAACACTTTATTTCCAATTCCAATAGTTAACGGTTTTAAATTAGTGAACGATAAGCCAGAAACCATTTTTATTTTAAAGAAAACTTCTGCAGATAATGTTTTCATAGCTCAAAAAGATTCAAAATCAGGTGTTTTAATAAAGAAAAGTAACAGCTGGTTTTTTGAATATTACGAAGGGGATAAATTACTTTCAGAAAAAGTGGAAGTTAAGTTTTAATTTTGAACACTGAACACTGAACACTGAACACTAAACACTAAACACTGAATCAATATCCATACTTATCCTTCCAACGATTCTTTAAGAATTGACGTAATTCTTTCTCACGAGCATTTTCCCCAGGTTCAAAGAATTTAGTTTCAGAAATTTCTGTTGGTAAAAATTCTTGTTCGGCAAAGTTGTTTGGGAAATCTTGCGAGTATTTGTATTCTTCTCCATAACCTAACTCTTTCATTAATTTAGTTGGTGCATTTCGTAAATGAATGGGAACTGGTAAATCTCCTGTTTGTTTTACCATTTGTTGCGCTTTTCCAATTGCCATATAACTTGCGTTACTTTTTGCTGAAGTCGCCAAGTAAATCGCACATTGACTCAAAATGATACGACTTTCAGGATAACCAATAGTTGCCACAGCTTGAAAAGCATTATTTGCCATGATAAAAGCTGTTGGATTGGCATTTCCGATATCTTCACTGGCTAAGATTAGCATTCTTCGAGCGATGAATTTAACATCTTCGCCACCTTCAATCATTCTAGCTAACCAATAAACAGCGCCATTCGGGTCACTTCCTCGAATGGATTTGATAAAAGCCGAAACAATATCATAATGTTGTTCACCTGTTTTGTCATACAATACCGTGTTTTTTTGCACCAATTGCATTACTTTTTCATTCGTAATTTCAATGGTATCGCTTTCAGATGCATTAATAACCAATTCAAAAATATTCAATAATTTTCTTCCATCTCCACCTGAAAGTCTTAGTAATGCTTCGGTTTCTTTTAATTGGATATCTTTATTTTGTAGTTGAACATCAGTTTTCATAGCACGATGTAACAAGGCTTCCAAATCGTCTTTGGTAAACGCATTCAATACATACACCTGACATCTTGACAATAAAGCGGGAATAACCTCAAAACTCGGATTTTCAGTAGTAGCACCAATCAAAGTTACCCAACCTTTTTCGACAGCTGCCAACAATGAATCTTGTTGAGATTTGCTAAAACGATGAATCTCATCGATAAATAAAATCGGATTTTTTGCGGTAAACAAACCACTGCTTTGCTTCGCTTTTTCAATTACTTCACGAATGTCTTTTACACCCGAATGTATCGCACTCAGTTGGTAAAACGGACGTTTGCTTTCTTGCGCCATAATTTGTGCCAAGGTCGTTTTTCCAGTTCCCGGTGGTCCCCATAAAATCAAACTCGGAATTAATCCTTTGGCAATTTGTTGCGTCAACGAACCATCAGGTCCAATTAAATGCAATTGGCTGATGTAATCCGATAATTGTTGTGGGCGAATGCGTTCGGCTAATGGTTGATTCATGACGTAAAATTACAATTTTATGACAAATGTGCATAGAAATATTTTTGGCTTTATCTTTGAATTCAAATCAATATGGAAAAACAGCACGATAATCCTTTTCAGTTTACAAAAGCGGTCATTTTTTTACCGTTGTTTTTTGTGATGACTTTATGGTCAGTTTTTTGGTACGAATTGCAATTTCAAGACAATTTATCGCATTTTGGAATTTATCCAAGAGAAGTGTATGGACTAAAAGGAATTCTATTTAGTCCGTTTTTACATGGCGATATCGAGCATTTGGCGAACAATTCGGTTGCCTTATTGGTGTTGTTGCCTATTTTGAGGTATTTCTATAAAGAACAATCGTTTGTGGTTTTGTTTCTAGGAATTCTCTTTTCAGGATTAGGAACTTGGTTGTTAGGTAGACCAAGTTATCATATTGGCGCTAGCGGATTAATCTATGCTTTAGTGAGTTTTATTTTCTTCAAAGGTATTTTTACCAAATATTATCGATTGGTAGCTTTATCATTTACCATTATAATTTTATACGGTGGAAGCGTTTGGTACATGTTTCCAAATGTGAAAGAAGGTATTTCTTGGGAAGGACATTTAGCAGGATTTATTGTTGGATTAGCCTTAGCTTTAGTTCTAAAAACACCGCAATTTTCAAAACCGATTTTCTACGAATGGGAAAAACCCGATTTCAACCCAGAACTCGATCCATTTATGAAAAACTTCGACGAAAAAGGAAATTTTAATCCACCGCCAAAACCAGAAGAAGTCATTAGAGAATACTTTAATTCTTCTGTTAAAGTGGTTTATGAGTTTTTGGGTGGGAAGAAGTGAAATTAATATACAAGATTTAATTCGTTTACTTCTTTGTTAATTATATCCCATTTGCTTGGTTCGTAATTTTCTTTTCTAGGTTTGAATGTGTAGAACCAATCTATGAAATAATGAATTTCTACTTCTCTTTTATCGTATCCTGCAAATCCAATATCAAGCATTTGAAACTCGACTTTTAAATTTTTGTTTTCTTTATTTTGATACAAAATTGTTTGAGTTTTCCACGTTGTAATTGAAAAAATGAAATTCAATATTCCAATTTTTAGAATAAAAATAATACTTGTGATAGGAATTAAAGATAATAATATTTTTAATTTTTTGGAATAAGATGATGTGTAAAGTAATAAAAGAGAAAACAAGCTTGAAATTAAAAAACCAAAATATATGAGCGATTTGAATTTTTCATGCTTAATTAATAAAACTTCAAAATAATCTAAGAAGAAAAAGGTAAAACAAAAAAGTAAAATTCCCCAAAGAAAATTAAAAAATTTGTTTGCTATCCCCATTTAACTATTATTAATTTTGAACACTGAACACTGAACACTGAACACTGAACACTGAATTACATTCTCTGTCTCAACGCTTCATACAAAAACGCACCACAAGCCACAGAAACATTTAATGATTCAATTGTTCCAAACATAGGTAATTTTGCTTTTTCATCTACAATTTTCAATACCGAAGGGTTCACGCCTCTGTCTTCGCTACCCATAATAATCGCAACACCTTCGTTGAAGTTGATGTCGTAAATGTGTTGTTCTGTTTTTTCAGTTGCTGCAACGGTTTTAATTCCAGAACCTTGTAAATAGAAAATGGCGTCTTTGATATGATCTACTTTACAAATAGGTACATTAAAAACTGCACCAGCGGAAGTTTTAACCGTATCTCCATTTACAGGAGCTGAACCTTGTTTTTGGATAATGATTCCGTCAACACCCGTACATTCTGCTGTTCTGATGATGGCTCCAAAGTTACGCGCATCAGATAATTGGTCTAAAATTAGGAATAAAGGTTTTTTACCAGTTTCAATAACACCTTCCACTAAAGTTTCTAATGAAACAAAAGAAATAGGAGCAATGGTTGCCACCGCACCTTGGTGGTTATTTGGAGTTAATCGGTTTAGTTTTTCAACAGGAACGTAGGAGAAGTTGATGTTGTTTCTTTTCATTGTTTTCATCAAATCTTGCATCAAGTCGCCTTGCGCATCTTTTTGAACGAATACTTTATCAATTTCCTTTTTAGCGTTAATTGCTTCAATTATTGCTCTAATCCCGAATATTTGGTTGTCTTTTTCC
>JBIKZB010000063.1:0-8042 GCA_044354955.1 Flavobacterium sp.
TAAACATTTATAACATTATACGGATTTTTGTCTAAATACATGCTTTCTTCATGGCAAGTTGGACAACTTCCTGTTAAAATACTATTTAATTTGGATCCTTTTTTTAACATTTGCAAAATATTTTACACAAAGGTACAATAACTAACTTTCACTTGTGTAACAATTGTAACATTCAATATGCTAAACATACATAATTTATCGGTTTCATTTGGTGGAACATATCTTTTTGAAGAAGTAACTTTTAGACTCGGTTCTGGAGATAGAGTAGGACTAGTTGGAAAAAACGGCGCTGGAAAATCAACGATGTTGAAAATTTTAGCCAAAGATTTTGCCCCTGATTCAGGTCAAATAGCCACAGAGAAGGAAGTAAAAATGGGATTTCTTCGTCAAGATATCGATTTTGTCAAAGGAAGAACGGTTTTAGAAGAAGCTTATCAAGCATTTGAAGAAATCAAACGAGCCGAATTTAGAATCGATGAAATCAATCATCAGTTAGTTACACGCACCGATTATGAAAGTCAGGAATATTCTGATTTAATCGAAGAATTGAGCGATGTAACCCATCATTATGAAATGCTTGGCGGTTATAATTATGTAGGCGATACAGAAAAAATTCTATTAGGACTCGGATTCAAAAGGGAAGATTTTGATAACCAAACCGATACATTTTCGGGCGGATGGAGAATGCGAATCGAATTAGCAAAATTATTATTACAGTCTAATGATATTTTGCTTTTAGATGAGCCTACGAATCACTTAGATATTGAAAGTATCATTTGGTTAGAAGGTTTTTTACGAAATTTCCCCGGAGTAGTCGTAATTGTTTCGCACGATAAAATGTTCTTGGATAATGTAACCAATCGTACTATCGAAATTTCACTTGGAAAAGCCTACGATTTCAATAAACCCTATTCCGAATATTTAGTGTTGCGTCAGGAAATTCGCGAAAAGCAATTGGCAACACAAAAAAATCAAGCTAAAAAAATCGAAGAAACTGAAAAGCTAATTGAGAAATTCCGTGCCAAAGCATCAAAAGCTTCGATGGCGCAATCTTTGATTAAAAAATTAGATAAAGTAGAACGAATTGAAGTGGATGAAGACGATAATTCGGTAATGAATATTTCGTTCCCAGTTTCCCAAACACCGGGAAGAGTTGTTGTTGAAGCAGAACATGTTACCAAAGCTTATGGTGATAAAACTATTTTAAAAGATATTTCACTTTTAGTAGAACGTGGTAGTAAAGTGGCTTTCGTTGGGCAAAATGGTCAAGGAAAATCTACATTTATGAAAGCCATCGTAAACGAATTTGAATACGAAGGTTCTATAAAATTAGGTCATAATGTGCAATTGGGATATTTTGCTCAAAATCAAGCAGAGTATTTAGATGGCGAAATCACTTTATTGCAAACAATGGAAGATGCTGCAACCGACACAAATCGTTCAAAAGTGCGCGATATGTTGGGTTCGTTTTTATTCCGTGGTGATGATGTAGAGAAAAAAGTAAAAGTACTTTCGGGTGGTGAACGAAATCGTTTGGCGCTTTGTAAATTACTTTTACAACCGATAAACGTTTTGGTAATGGATGAGCCAACGAATCACTTGGATATTAAGTCTAAAAACGTTTTAAAAGCCGCTTTAAAGCAATTTGAAGGCACATTGTTGTTGGTATCTCACGACCGTGATTTCTTGCAAGGTATGTCTAATATTGTGTACGAATTCAAAGATCAGAAAATCAGAGAATATTTAGGCGACATTAATTTCTTCTTAGAACAGAAAAACGCCATCAATATGCGCGAAATTGAAAAGAAAGAAGTGGTTTCGAATGCAAGCAGCAATAAAGTTGTTAAAAATATTTCTTACGAAGACCAAAAGAAAGCCAAATCATTACAAAATAGATTGAGTAAAATTGAAAGTCAAATTCAGCAATTAGAAAAAGATATTCAATTTGATGATAAAGCACTAGCTTCAAATTTTGATAAACATATCGAAGATGCTACTTTTTTTGCAGCATACGAAAAAAAGAAAAAAGAGTTAGAACAATTATTAGAAGATTGGGAAAACGTACAATTAGAAATTGAAATGATAAATAGTTAGTTTATTCACTTTCAAAAGATATAAATGGCAACTTTTTTTCAATAGTTGTCATTTTTGTTTTTAAATCCACTAGAAATTTTTGATGACTTGCTGTGTTTGGATTAAACGGTCTGTGCTTTAATCCTTTTTGAATGGAACAAATCTCGTTCATCAGTCCAAATTCTGATTCAGAAATATAATTTTCAAAGAATTTAATCCAAATGTAGTCTATTGCTGTTTGGCTGGGATGCAACATGTCTTCAGCATAAAAACGATAATCCCGTAATTCATCCATCATGATTTCGTAAGAAGGAAAATAGGAGATACGTGATTTATGATGGTTGATTGCTTTGTGTATTGCGGCAATTAAATGTGCTTTACTTAATGTGTTTTCTGTAAATCCGTCTTTTATGTGACGAACGGGTGAAATAGTAAATATAAATTTGCAATTTGGATTAACCGTATGCATTAAAGAAATGATGCTTTCTAAACTTTCTTCAATCTGATGAATTGGCAGTAATTCTTTTGTAAATTCTTTTTGCGGCACTTTATGACAATTAGCGACAATTTGTTTAGATTCAATGTCTCGATACACCCACGACGTTCCTAGGGTGATAATGCAATGTGTTACTGTCTCAATTTGTCGATGTGTCAATTCGACCATTGAATTTAAATTATTTAAAAATGTTTCTTTGTCCGGATTTGATAATTCAGAATGTAATTCAAAACAGTGCCATAAATCTTTGTGAAAGAAAATATCATTTTCGGTAAATTTTCTATTTTCAACCGAACGACGAATTAACTTTTCTAAAGAAACCGGATTAAAAATAATTCCAAACGGATTTACAAAAGATTGAAACTTAAAATACTGAAATTTATCCCCAATGTTTTCAGCAAAACAAGAGCCTAATAAAGCTATTTTAGACGAATAGTTTATTGGATTTTCTGATTTAGAAACTGGTATTTTTGTTGTAAAATGCAAATCGGTTTAGTTTTGATGTCAAATTTAAAGTAGTTTTTATAATTAGTTGGAATAATGTGATGATTTTTATAAAATAGTTAGGTAGATAAGGAACGTTCAAAACAATTTATTTAACAAAATAATAATATAAGAAATTAAATAGTAGGCAGTTTTTGAGCGCAAAAAGAATAATTAAATCAAATAAATCACACAAATAGAAATACGCTAATCAAATTCAATTGATTTGCAAACGAGTACAACAAAATTTTATTTATTTTGAAAGTCTAGTTAAATCAATATTTGCGGACACAATCCCATTAACAAACTTACTGCTGTGTCCATTCTCTAATTTGAAAAATGGAGTTACTTCGTATTCTAATTTAGCTTGAACATCAATAAATCTATACACTCGCAAACCAAAACCCAATTGCAAACCAAGGTTTAAAGTTTCAAAATGATGTTTCACATCTTCATCATCAGAGTTTACTTTTGTGATTATTGAAAGCTTAGGGCCTCCTAATAAATAAAAGCCTTTTCGATAGGTGTCACCAAAATTATATTTAAAATTTGTAGAGATATCAACGAAACTCATTTTAAAAGTTTGATTTTTTGTAAAATAAATAAACTTTTTATTATACAATATAGCATCTAATTTGACACCAATATTCTTAGTAAAATTATATTCTCCATAACCACCATATACAATTGAGGGCGTTATGTTTTTAGTTACATAGGAATCAATGGTGCTATTATTAGAAATGTTATAAAAGTTACTACCGATTATAACTCCATAAGAGAACTCATGTGTTTTTTCAACAGGGATTTCTTGCGCGGTCGCTATTGTTAGCACAAAAAAGGTCAGGAAGGTTAGTAGATTTTTCATTTTTATGAGTTTTAAGGCCTATTAAAGGTAGGAAAAAAAATGCAAATACACAATGATTTTTCTGTAATTAAATTGCTTTGAAGTTAAGCCTATTTGTTGGATTGGAAAGTTATGATGTTAATTTGATATTTATTTTAGCTTATTTTTACCAATAAAAAATTAATTTTACCTATCACATATACATTAAAAATGATTGAAAAAAAATATATAGAACCCAACGAAGGTTTTTCTCAAACAGTAGTAGTAAAAACCGGAAATTTCAAAACACTATACATTTCTGGACAAATAGGTGATGGCATAGATTTAGAAACTCAAACCATTTCCACTTTTCAAAATTTAGAAAAACAATTGGCTAATTGTAATGCTACTTTTAAAGATGTGGTAAAAATGAACACTTACATCGTAAATTTTAATCCAGAAATTGATTTGCCAATATTTAGAAAAGTTCGAAAAGCCTTTCTAGGAAATGAAAATTATCCAGCAAGCACTTTAGTTGGAATTCAAAGTTTAGGAAGAAAAGAATGGTTGATTGAAATTGAAGCGATTGCCGTTGTGGAATAATTTCTTGCAAAGACGCAGAGTCGCAAAGATTATAAGTTGTTTACTATTCTGGTAATTCCTGTTTTTATTAATGGTTCGTTGAAATTAATTAATAAGCCTAATTTTAATCCTGTGATTTTCAAATAGGTTAGTACTTGTTTTGGATGAACTAAGGCAATTTGCTCAACTGATTTTACTTCAATTATTACTTTATTTTCGACTATTAAATCTGCTCGAAAACCAATATCCATTTTAGCTTCATTCCAAATTACTGGTAATGATTTTTGTCTTTCAACTTTTAAGCCACGAGAAGTTAATTCATAATCCAAAATTGTTTCATAAACTGATTCTAACAATCCCGGACCTAATTGGGTATGGATTTTATAACAGGTATCAACTATGATTTTAGATATTTCGTTTTCAGACATAATTAAATGATTTATTTCTCGCAAAGACGCAAAGGCGCAAAGTTTTGAAGTAAGTTGTGTTTTTTCTCGCAAAGACGCCAAGGCGCAAAGTTTTTATAGCAATTTAACTCTTACTTTGCGTCTTTGCGAGCAATTTTATTTTATATACTCAACCACTTTTTCTAACGCTTCCTTAATTCCACCCACATTCTTCCCTTTTCCTGAAGCAAAGAAAGGTTGCCCACCACCATTTCCGTCGATTAGTTTTCCTAATTCTCTGATTACGTTTCCTGCGTTTAATCCTTTTTCAGCAACCAATTCTTTAGAAATGTAGCAGTGAATATTTGGCGCATTATCTTCAATTGAAGCTAAAAATACAAACGCATTTGTTTTAGAAGTTCCAATAGCTTGTGCTAAATCTTTAGTCGAACTCATCGATAAATCTACTTGCTTTGCTAAAAATTCGATTCCGTTGATTTCTTGGAAATCAGCAACAAGTGTGTTTTTTAATCCTTCGATTTTTTCTTTTACTAATTGCTCTAATTGTTTTTTTAACTTTGCATTATCATCTTGTAACGAAGCTACCGATTTTAAAACATCTTGTGGGTTTTTCAATACTTCTTTGATTTCCGCTAACGTGTTCTCCTGCGAAGTATAAAAATCTTTCACAGCATCACCCGTAATTGCTTCTATACGACGAATTCCAGCAGCAACTGCTCCTTCTGATATAATTTTGAAATGCCAAATTTCAGCGGTGTTTTTCACGTGAATTCCACCACATAATTCTTTACTATTTCCAAATTCAATCATACGAACGTTATCGCCATATTTTTCACCAAATAAAGCCATAGCACCTTTATCTAATGCTTCTTTAATTGGAATATTTCTATGTTCTACTAATTGTAATTGTGCTTCAATTTGTGTATTTACACTTGCTTCCACCTGACGCAATTCTTCATCGCTAACTTTAGAGAAATGCGAAAAGTCAAAACGCAAGTAATTTGGATTCACTAACGAACCTTTTTGTTCCACATGTGTTCCTAAAATGGTTCTCAAAGCCAAATGCATCAAGTGCGTTGCCGAGTGATTTTTAGAAGTCGAGGTTCTTAAATCAGTATTTACTTTTGCTACAAATCCAGCTTCAATATTTTCTGGAAGTTGTTTTGCAAAATGTAGTATTAAATTATTTTCCTTTTTCGTATCAATAATCTCAATCGTTTCGTTGGCTGAAACTAACGTTCCTTTATCACCCACTTGTCCACCACCTTCTGGATAAAACGGCGTATTATCTAAAACAATTTGGTACAAAACACCGTCTTTTTTAGAATCTACTTTACGAATACGAGTGATTTTTACTTCATTTGCCGTTTGATCATAACCTACGAATGTTTCAACGTTTCCTGGGATTAAAACATTCCAATCTTCAGTAGAAACCTCAGAAGCGGCACGCGAACGTGCTTTTTGTTCTTGCATTGCTACATTGAAACCTGCTTCGTCTAAATCATATCCTTTTTCACGAAGAATCAAAGCCGTTAAGTCAATTGGGAAACCAAATGTATCATACAATTCAAATGCTTTTGCACCTGAAACTTCTTTTCCAGAGGTCTCAGCCATTACATTTTCTAACAATTGTAATCCTTGTTCCAAAGTTCTTAAGAAAGATGCTTCTTCTTCGCGAATTACATTCGTAACCAATTGTTGTTGCGATTTAATTTCTGGGAAAAATTCGCCCATTTGATTCGCTAACACTTCTACCAATTTATTAATGAAAGGCTCTTTAGTGCCTAAAAACGTAAATCCGTAACGAATAGCACGACGTAAAATTCTACGAATTACATAACCAGCTCCAGTATTCGATGGTAATTGTCCATCAGCAATAGCAAACGCCACTGCACGAACGTGGTCGACGATTACACGAATTGCAATGTTGGTTTTGTTTTGATCTTCTGATATGTTTTTTACTTCGTTTGAAGTATATTTTAATCCTGTAATTTCTTCAATTTTGGTAATAAGCGGTGTGAAAACATCTGTATCATAATTTGAAGTTACGTTTTGCATAGCCATACACAAACGTTCAAATCCCATTCCGGTATCTACGTGTTGTGCTGGTAATTTTTCTAACGAACCATCGGCTTTACGGTTGAATTCCATAAATACGTTGTTCCAAATTTCCACAACTTGTGGATGATCCGCATTGACTAAATCTCTTCCTGAAACAGCAGAACGCTCAGCATCCGTTCTCAAATCGATATGAATTTCCGAACACGGACCGCACGGACCTTGGTCGCCCATTTCCCAGAAATTATCTTTTTTATTTCCTAAAATGATACGGTCTTCCGAAACGTATTGTTTCCAAATATCAAACGCTTCTTGGTCAAACGGTACATTTTCTGCTGGATTTCCTTCAAAAACAGAAACATACAAACGATCTTTGTCTAACTTCAATACTTCAGTTAAAAATTCCCAAGCCCAATCTAGTGCTTCTTTCTTGAAATAATCGCCAAAAGACCAGTTTCCTAGCATTTCGAACATGGTATGGTGATAGGTATCAAAGCCTACATCTTCTAAATCATTATGTTTTCCAGAAACACGAAGACATTTTTGCGTATCGGCTATTCTTTGGCTTTTAGGAGTTCCATTGCCTAAAAAATATTCTTTGAATTGAGCCATTCCCGAGTTGTTAAACATTAACGTTGGGTCATCTTTTAAAACGATAGGCGCCGAAGGAACAATTAAATGTCCTTTTGATTCAAAAAAATTAAGGTATGCTTTACGAATGTCTTGCGATTTCATTATCAATAATTTAGTTCTGTTTTTTACTATTTATTGTTGGTAGGAAACTACGTGATGTTCTCTAAAAATAGTTCAACTAAAAAATAAAATAGCTTTAGAATGAAACATTTCTTAAATTTGTTCGTATAACCTATGTCAATCAATAAATTTGGCACAAAAATAGTATATTTTCATATATGTCGAAGGTAAAATATTATTACGATTCAGAAAATTTAGCATATAAGCGAATCCGAACAAAAAAAAGGAAAAAATTTGCTTATGTTGTCTTGTTTTTATTGTCTTCGGCTTTATTTGGCTTTCTTATTTTTCTTTTGTTGATTAATACGAGTTATTTTGAAACGCCAAAAGATAAAATTCAGGCAAGAGAAATTGAAGCGTTAGCCTT
>JBIKZB010000001.1:0-27468 GCA_044354955.1 Flavobacterium sp.
CAAGAGTTACCCGATAGGTATCGACTAGTTTTTAATTTATATGTTTTGGACGGATATTCCCACAAGGAAATTTCAGAAATGTTAGGAATAAATATTGGGACATCTAAATCAAATTTAGCAAGAGCAAAAACTATTTTAAAAAGTAAAATAGAACTGAATAATAGTTTTGAGGTAAAAAAAGTAAATGAAAGAAAATAAAAATATAGAACGATTATTTCAAGAGAAATTCAAAGATTTTGAAGCCTTGCCGCCTCAAGAATCTTGGAATATTATTGCTGATCGATTAAACGAAAAGAAAAAGAAAAGACGAATTGTACCAATTTGGTTTCAATTTTCTGGCGTTGCCGCTACTTTATTATTAGTTGGTGCTTTAGTTTGGAATTTTTTAGGCAAAAATGAAACTAAAAAATTACCAAATTTTGAGAATACTATTGTAAATGGCTATGAAACAGACAATAAGGAATCCAATTCAAAAACTAAATTTACAACAGATGAGTCTTTAGTTTATGACACAAAATTAAACAACAATAATAGTAATAAAAATTCTTTAGATTCAGATCAACTAAACAATAACAAATCAAAAATATACAAAGAGAATCTTTTGAACAAACAGAATAAAATTAATTCTGGAAAAACAAATACAATCATTACGTACAATGAATTAGAAAAAAATACGGATTCAAATTATAAAAGAAAAAAGAAATCAAATAACAATTTCAAACAACAACGTTTTGCTAAAGAAAATTCAGAAATAGTAGTAGTTTCTAATAGCAAAAAATCAACAACTAAAAGAAAGTCAAAATACAAGTCAAATAAAAGTAATGTTGGTTTTGAAAATGAAATTTCAACTGATTTAATTGTTGCTGATAAATCATCGAAAGAACAACAAATTATGAAAAACGATATTGATGCGTTTTTTGAACAAACAACAACAAACAAAACATTAGTCACTAATAATGATTCTATAAGCAGCGAAAAAAACAATACTAATGTGCTTGCTTCTACTGAAATCATTAGTAAAGATAGTACTCTAATAGCCGAAGTTTTAAAAGAAACTAATCCGTTAGAGGAATTACTTAAAGAAAAAGAGGTTGGGAAAAATGAAGATGAAAAAGAAGAAAAAAGAAGTAAATGGGCGATTAGCACTAACGCGTCGCCTGTTTATTTTAACTCATTAGCAGAAGGTTCTTCTATCGATGAACAATTTAATTCGAACAGTAAAAACTACACAACAACTTTAAGTATTGGATTGGCTGGAAGCTACGCAATAAATGATAAGTTAAGCTTAAAAACTGGTGTAAACAGCATTAACCTTAGCTACAATACAAATGATGTTGTTTTTGAATCTAGAATGAGAGAAGTAGAAAATAATATTCCAACTATCTCAAGAAATGCAAATGCATCTAATATGATTTTTAGTTCAAAAAACGGAACTGTAAACGAAATATCTGGTGATGTAGAAAACGTAATTATTGATAATAATATAGGGGCTTTAAAACAAAATATCTCTTATATTGAAGTTCCTCTAGAACTTAGTTACAAATTAATTGATAAGAAATTTGGGGTAGAAATCATTGGTGGAATGAGTACTTTATTCCTGAATCAAAATAACATTTCTTTAATGGCTAATGGGCTTGAAATGGAAGTTGGAAGAGCAAATAATTTAAACAATATACATTTTAGTAGTAATGTCGGTTTGGGTTTTAAATACTCGTTCTGGAAAAGCTTTAATGCTAATTTCCAACCTATGTTTAAATACCAAATCAATACCTTTAATCAGAATTCTAGTAATTTCAAACCTTATTTCATTGGGTTGTATTCTGGAATTAGTTTTAGTTTTTAAGCTTGCGAAAAGTAAGTTTAAAATTTTTAGTTAAGTTGTTTCGTTTCTAGTTAAAACGAAACTGAGAAAGTCCAAATTCGTTTGGACTTTTTTATTTTAAATCGTTTTCCAATGGTTCTAAAATTAATTGACGTACTTGCTGCTTAATGTCGTTTTTATCTTCTAAAGTTTTACCTTTCGTTTCAATTATTGGATAAATTTTAGCTCGCATTTTACCTGGACTTCCGCTGAAAAAAGTATAGGAAAAACGTTTTTTATTGTCAAAAAATACCATTGGAACTATTGGTAAGCCGTGTTCAATTGCAATTCTGAAAGCACCGTCTTTAAATTCGTCTAACACAATATGTTCTTCAGGGACACCGCCTTCTGGAAAAATACAAATACTCAAGCCTTGCTGAATTCTTTGTTGAGCGCGTTCAAAAACAGCATATCTGCTTTTACTGCTGCTTCTATCTACCAAAATACAAACGCGTTTATAAATAAATCCAAAAATCGGAATATTTGCTAATTCTTTTTTTCCAACAAATACAAATGGATGATTTTTAACTGCAATTAACATCAACATGATATCGGTCATCGAAGTATGATTGGCTACTAACATATAGCTTTTCCCTTCCTCAAAAACATCATCGCCTTCAATAGAATAATTAAAACCCATTCCAATTAAAATAATCTTAGACCACAACCTTGCTATTTTAAAAAATAGTGGATAGGTTTTCTCACTTAAAATAGTGGCAAAAATAAATGGAAATAATACTATAATTGGAACTAAAACCAAGATATAAAACCAAATTCGGTATAATAAAGTAAGTGGGTATTTTAAAAATTTCATCGGTTTTAAACTATTAGAATTTCAAAAGTAATGATTTTAATAAAACTTAGCCGTTTTACTTTTCCCTTTTTGCATTATGGTTTACATTTGCAAAAATAAGTTTAACAATGGCAAAAATTTTAACCGGAGTTCAAAGTACAGGAACGCCACACTTAGGGAATTTATTAGGAGCTATTTTACCTGCTATTCAAATGGCAGCAAATCCTGATAATCAATCGTTTCTTTTTATTGCCGATTTGCATTCGATAACGCAAATCAAAAATGGCAATGAATTAAGACAAAACACCTACAGTACAGCGGCTACTTGGCTTGCTTGTGGTTTAGATACTACTAAAGTTATTTTCTATCGTCAATCTGATGTGCCTCAAACGGCGGAATTATCTTGGTATTTAAGTTGTTTCTTTCCGTTTCAACGATTAACATTAGCGCATTCGTTCAAAGATAAAGCAGATCGATTAGAAGATGTAAATGCTGGATTATTTACTTATCCAATGCTAATGGCTGCCGATATCTTATTATATGATGCCAATATTGTTCCGGTAGGAAAAGATCAAATGCAGCATCTTGAAATTACTCGTGATGTAGCTTCGCGTTTTAACCACCAAATGGGTGAAACTTTTGTGTTGCCTGAAGGAAAAACAAGTGAAGAAACTATGTATGTTCCGGGAACTGACGGACAAAAAATGAGTAAATCGAGAAATAATTTCATTAATATTTTTGTGGACGATAAGGCGCTTCGCAAACAAATTATGGGAATTCAAACCGATAGTACACCGCTTGAAGAACCAAAAAATCCAGACACTTGTAATTGTTTTGCATTATACAAATTGTTAGCAACACCCGAACAAACGGAAGTAATGAAAGCTAATTATTTAGCTGGAAATTACGGCTACGGTCACGCAAAACAAGCTTTATTTGAATTGATTGTAGAAAAGTTTGCCACCGAAAGAGAAAAATACAATTACTACATCAACAACCTAGAAGAAGTTGATAGATTATTACTTGAAGGTGCCGCAAAAGCAGGGGAAGTAGCGAATGGTGTTTTAAAAAGAGTGAGAGAGAAATTGGGATATTAAAAAAAGTCAAATTTAAATAAAGAAAAACCTCAAAGTTTAGAAATCTAAACTTTGAGGTTTTTAATTTTTTAAACCACCTCAAACATTTTTCCGGGTAAAGGTCTAACTACACCTTTTAATTCCATATTTAACAAAATAGAAGAAATCCGATAAATAGGAAAATCACACTCTAAGGCGATAATGTCCATCATTTCTTTGCCAGTTTTTTGAAGGTAATCGTATATAATTTGCTCTTCATCGGTTAAGGAAATGAACAATTGTTTTTGTACCGCTTTTTGCGATTCACGCTGTAATTCCCAATTTAAAATATAGACCAAATCTGCTGCGGATGTGAGCAAATTGGCGCGTTGAGTTTTAATCAAATTATTGCAACCTTGACTGAATTTATCGGTCGTTCTTCCTGGAACTGCAAAAACATCTCGGTTGTAATCGTTGGCTAAATTTGCAGTGACTAATGAACCGCCCCTTTCGGCACTTTCAATAACAACAGTAGCTTCGCTAATGCCTGCTACAATGCGGTTTCGTTTGATGAAATTTTCTTTATCAGGATTGCTTGTGCTCCAAAATTCGGATAAAAATCCACCGTTTTGTTCCATTTTAGCCATGTACTTTTTGTGTACTTTTGGATAAATTTGATTCAAACCGTGAGCCAAAACGCCGATGGTTTGTAAGCCATAATCCATTGCCATTTGATGGGCATAAATATCAACACCATAAGCAAAACCGCTAACAATAATGGGATTTAATGGTGAAATTTCTTCCATCAATTTTTTAGTAAATTCCATTCCATAAGTAGTAATTTGACGTGTGCCAACAATACTAATAATTCTTCGGTTTTGTAAATCGATATTTCCCGCTTGGAATAAAAGTACTGGACTGTCGTAGCAATGTTTTAATCGTTCGGGATAATTTTCATCTTGAAAATAAGTTGTGGAAATATTTTCTTGTGCGATGAATTTTAGTTCGGCTTCCGCTTTTGCAAATACCGATTTGTCTTGTAAATTTTTAATTACAACCGAACCAATGCCGTCAATTTTTTGAAGTTGGGATTTTTTTGAAGCGAAGACTTCTGTAGCGTTTCCAAAATGTTGGAGGAGCTTTTTGGCGATTACATCTCCTACTCCTTCCACTTGCATCAACGCAAGCGTGTGGTATAATTCTGACTGTGTCATGGCGTGTATAAAATTTATTTGGCTTATAATTGAAAAACAAAAATAGTTCTTTTTAGCAATAATCCAAAAAAGAAAATGAAATGCTATCTATCCCAAAGTTTCGGGACTGATGGGAGCGACACCATGTAAAGCGGACAGCATCCCTTCGACAAGCTCAGGATGACGAATGTCAAACAAAAACCACAAACACTTTATTTCCAATTATTTACATTAAAAATTGCAATTGTTAATAATTTTTGTTGATAAAATTTTGATATTACTATTGATTATCTAACTTTGTTGTTATGCTTATAGAAAAACACATATCTGACTTATTATATCGTTATCAGTGCGTTACCGTTCCTGGTTTTGGTGCTTTTTTAACCGAAACTGTATCGGCTCACGTTACTGGAAGTGCGAGTTCGTTTTTTCCACCTAAAAAAGTGGTTTCGTTTAATGCGAATGTAAAAAATAATGATGGTTTATTAGCAAATCATGTGGCATTACAAGAAAAAATGTCCTACGAACTAGCCGTAATCAAAATTGGTGATGTGGTGAACGAATGGACGTATTTGCTTCAAAACCGCAATCATTTGGTGTTAAAAAATATTGGAGAAATTTCGGTAAATAATGAAATGAATTGGGTTTTTGAACCAACTAATACAGTTAATTACTTAAGAGATTCATTTGGTTTAACCCCTTTTGTTTCTCCTGAAATTACAAGAGAAGTTTTAAAGAAAGAAGTGGAAGCTTTAGAAGAAAAAGCGCCAATTATTTTTACTCCTGAAAGAAAGAAAGATTATTCATATTTAAAATATGCCGCTGTTTTTGTGGTGATGTTAGGTGTTGGTGGTTTTGGATATAAATCTTATTACGACCAACAAATTACTAATAAAACTTTATTGGTTGAGAAAAACGTACAAGAAAAAGTACAACAACAAATTCAACAAGCGACTTTTCTAATTAATGCTCCAGTCGAAGCAGTGGAATTAAGTGTCGTTGCTCTTGTTGAAGAAAAAATGCCTTATCATTTAGTAGCTGGTGCTTATAGAAGTGAAGAAAATGCCAACAAAGCAATTGCAGAATTAAATGCTGCTGGATTTGAAAAAGCAAAAATGCTTCCGATAAACAAGCATAATTTATATCCTGTGGTATATGCAAGTTTTAAAACTTTAAATGAAGCTCAAATTGAACGTAAAAACATTCAAAATTCGCACAATGCAGAAGCTTGGTTATTAATTGAATAAATTTTTTACACTTTGCATAATAATTATTAAAATCCCTTTTTTGGGATTTTTTTATGCATTTTATTTTCAATTTACTCATTATCTTTGCAAAAAAAACAATGCAACCAAAATTTCCTTCAGAATCTGTAACTACTTTAACCGATTTAGTTTTACCAGGTGAAACGAATCCATTGAACAATTTATTTGGTGGAGAATTATTAGCTCGTATGGATAGAGCTGCAAGTATAACCGCTAGAAGACATTCCCGTAGAATTTGTGTAACGGCATCGGTAAATCACGTAGCGTTTAACAGAGCTATTCCTTTGGGAAGTGTGGTGACTGTTGAATCTAAAGTATCGAGAACTTTTAACACTTCGATGGAGATTTTTATTGATGTGTGGATTGAAGACAGAGAATCAGGAATTAAAAATAAAGCCAACGAAGCCATTTATACTTTTGTAGCGGTTGATGAAACAGGAAGACCAATACCAGTTCCACCAATTGAACCAGAAACCGAATTAGAAAAAGAACGCTATGCAGCGGCATTAAGAAGAAAACAATTAAGCTTAGTGTTAGCTGGAAAAATGAAACCAAGCGAAGCAACTGAATTAAAAGCGTTGTTTATGGAATAAATTGAAGAACCTTAGGGTTCTTTTTTTTATTTTTGCAAAAAAATAATTCACATGTCATCATTTTATAAATTAAGCATTAAAGAAATCATCAAAGAAACTGCTGATGCGGTTTCAATTTTATTTAATGTTCCAGAAGAATTTAAATCTCATTATACTTTTGTTGCCGGACAATATGTAACCTTAAAAGTTACCCTTGACGGACAAGAAATTAGAAGAGCCTACTCTATTTGCTCTTCTCCAAAAAGCGGAGAGTTACGAATTGCTGTTAAAGCCATAAAAAATGGTTTTTTCTCCAAATTTGCCAACGACAAATTAGCTGTTGGAAACGTAATCGAAGTAGGAACTCCAGAAGGAAAATTTACTTTCGAACCTAAAGCAGAACGTCAAAAAAATTACGCCGCTTTTGTAGCTGGAAGTGGAATTACACCTGTTTACTCAATATTAAAATCGGTTTTAGAAGAGGAACCAAACAGTACTTTTGTGTTGGTTTACGGAAACAAATCGGAAAAAGACACCATTTTTCACAACCAATTACACGATTTGCAATTGCAATACGTTGGGCGTCTGTTTGTACAATATGTATATAGTCAATCAACAGCAGATAATGCTTTACTTGGAAGAATTGATAAATCAACCGTGAATTTCATCTTAAAAAACAAACACGCTGAAATCGAATTTTCAAAATTCTATTTGTGTGGACCAGAAGAGATGATTAATTTGGTTTCGGATACTTTAAAAGAAAACAATATTTCAGATTCAGATATTAAATTCGAATTGTTCTCAACATCTTCAAACGAAAATGAATCGGCCGGTGGAAATGAAGGTCATACTAAAATTTCTATTTTAGTAGATGATGAAGAAACGACTTTCGAAATGAGCCAAAAACAAACTTTATTAGAAGCAGCTTTAAAACAAGGGTTGGATGTTCCGTATTCATGTCAAGGCGGTATTTGTAGTAGCTGTATTTGTAGAATTACCGAAGGTGCGGCCGACATGAAGAAAAACCAAATTTTAAGTGATTCTGAAGTAGCTGAAGGTTTAACATTGGCTTGTCAAGCACATCCAACAACTGCAACGATAAAGATTGATTTTGATGATGTTTAATCGGTTTTCCTTAATATTGTTTTTGTTATTTACTTTACTATCTTGTAATTTTAGCAGTAGCCAAAATTTTAATAAATCTCAAATTAAAACTTTATTTGATTCGTTTAACAAACAATCTCAAACTCCTTTTAATTTTAAAGTTTTGGAAGATTTTTTAAAAGATGTTAAAATTGAAGATTTAAAAAAAGGTAAAGAGTTTGAAAAAGAAGTTCTATTTGAAAATTTTGATTGTGAATGTAAAGATAAATTGGAAATTTCTTACGATAAATCAACAAAGGTCTTTATTTTACAAATTCATGAAGCTTCATTTGTGAAAGACTTAGATTGGTGTCCAGAACATTCCTATATTGGATCTTTTAAAATCAAAGGCAACAAAATTATAAATACAGTATTCAACCTAATTGCTGGTTAATTGAAAAAGGAGCTATTTAAGCTCCTTTTCTATTTTTTCTATAATTGTAGTTGGTAATATTGTTCGCATGACATCTTCATAGCCTTCCACTTTTTTATTTCCGTAGATAGAAGTTGGCAATAATGGATATTGTGCTCTATCCGAAGTCAAACAAAAATCATCGGGTTGGTTAAATGGTTTGAAACCCGCATAAGGATGAGTGGCTCCCCAAAGTGTAATCACTTTTACGCCTAACATCGCAGCAATATGTGAATTTCCAGAATCCATGGAAAGCATTATATCTAAATTGGAAATGACATCTAATTCATGTTTGAATTTTAATTTTCCAGCTAAAACTAGTACATTTTCATTTTGGCTTTGTAGTTGGTTCAACAATTGTATTTCTTTATCGCCACCGCCAAATAAAAAGATTTTATTATTTTTATTTTCAGCTAATTCATCAATTACTTGTTGCATTAAATCTTGAGGATAGACTTTACTTTCGTATTGTGCAAAAGGTGCAATTCCAATCCAATTTTGATTTTTTGTTCCTGTGATGGAAAGAATTTCTTCTGATAACGTAGCCTTTTCTTGAAATTGAGCATTCGTTAAATCAATTGAAAATCCAAGTTGCTTGAACGTATCCACATGTCTTTCGACCATTGGCTTCACTGGAGCAAAAACTTTGTTAGTTAAACTAGTTAATGCTTTCTTTTCGTCTCTTCCTTTATCCGTTGAAGACACTTTTTTCCCACTTAATGCAAATAATGTACGAACGACTTTGGAACGAAGCACATTGTGTAAATCGGCAACCAAATCAATATTTAATTTTCGTAAATCGGAAAACAATCGAAGTAAACCTAAGAAACCTTTGTGTCGTTCTTTCAAATCCACTCCAAAGAAATTCACATTAGGAATTCCATCAAAAAAAGGTTGAAAAAAAGGTCGGGAAACTACAGTAATTTTTACCTCGGGATATTGCAAAACTAAGGCTCTCAACACAGGAACTGTCATCGCGACATCACCCATGGCTGAGAGCCTTATTACCAATATGTGTTTTGGTTTAGATAGCAATAGAATACTATTTTTTGTTTTGATATAATACTGGATTTAACTCCTCGTCGTTGTACATTTTCATTTGTTTGTATACTTTCATGTATTTGTCGCCCGCTTCAATATCCTCAATTAATTGACTGATTGAAGTAAACATATCATTTTTTTGGTCTAACAATACATCTAGCTTTACTTGGCATTTTGCTCTGTGTTCTGCCGAAGCTTCAGCACGAGTTGCCTCTTCATTCATGTGGTAAATTTTCAATGCTAAAATCGACAAACGGTCAATTGCCCAAGCTGGACTTTCGGTGTTGATTTTTGCATTTGGTTTTACTTGAACAGTCTTGTATTTATCTAAGAAATAACTATCTATGTATTCCACCATATCCGTACGAACTTGGTTAGAAGCATCAATTTTACGTTTTAAATCTAAAGCCGCTACGGGATCAATATTTGGATCACGAACAATATCTTCATAATGCCATTGTACCGTATCTACCCAGTTTTTTGCAAACAATAAATATTCAATAGTTCCTTTTTCGAAAGGATTTACAACGGGTTGATACACATCGTCAACAATGTGATATGTTTTGATACTTTGTTCAAAAATGGGAAATGCAAATTCAGCAAACATATTTATAGCTTTAAAATTGATACAAAAATAGCGATTTTTTGTACTTTTATCCTGAATTACAAAAAATAAAATCGATGCACATTCATTATATCTCAGAACAAAACAGTATTCTAAATCACTTTTTAGCGCAAATTCGCGATGTAAACATCCAAAAAGACAGCATGCGCTTTAGAAAAAATATTGAGCGTATTGGAGAAATAATGGCTTATGAACTAAGTAAAACCCTTGATTACAAGAATATCGATGTGCAAACACCTCTTGGTATTAAACACACAACAACCATTGCTGAACCTGTGGTTTTATGTTCGATTTTACGCGCTGGTTTAGCGTTACATCAAGGTTTTATGAACTTTTTTGATAATGCAGAAAACGGTTTTGTTTCAGCTTACCGCCATCATTATGACAACGACGATAAATTTGAGATTTTGGTGGAATATCAAGCAGCTCCATCATTCGAAGGAAAAAATCTAATTTTAATTGACCCAATGTTGGCCACTGGTCAATCATTAGTAGCGGTATTACACAAATTGCATTTGGAGCACCAACCTAAAGAAATTCATATTGCAGTTGTTATTGCAACTCCAGAAGGTATTCAATATTTAGAAGAAAACGTGCCTTCAAATTGTCATTTATGGGTAGCCGCTTTAGATGAAAAATTAAACGAACACAACTATATTGTTCCTGGTTTAGGCGATGCTGGAGATTTAGCGTACGGAATCAAATTATAATTGCATTGAAAAAAAGAAAATTCCCAATCCTAAAAGGCTGTAAACCACAATCTCTTTAACCCAATTATTTTCTATCTTTTCAATAAAATTTGCGCCAATTATAGCCAAAGGCGCAAAACAGAAAGCTAAACTCCCGTTGTTTTTATTTACTGAAAGAACATAAATTCCTACCCCTAAAAGAAAAGAGAATAAAATTGTTTTATGTGAAGATTGTATGTTCAATGCTTTATTTGGAATATCAAATACATGGGAAACAAAAAAGAACAAACTTATTGAGGTAAAAAGTGCTAAAGCTATTCGTTGATAAAGATTTTCAAAAGAATAAAAATCGAAACTAATATAGGTTTTACTCAATAATGTACTCATTAAACTGTTGGTAAAAAAGCTATTTGCAATAAAAAACAAAATAGTTACTGCAAATAGGGCTATAAAAGGAATTATCCAATTTCTATAATCTCTAGAAACATGTAAAATGATGGCAATAAATACCAAAATAATATAAAAAAGACTCCAAAAATGAAATAAACCAGCTAAAAAAATCCAAAAAGAAGCATCAAAAATTTTCTCTTTTGTTTGTAATAATGACTTTAAGGAGATTAATCTTCTAAGCGCCAACAACAATAAGAAATTGGAAATTATTATATTTTTATTCTGAAAAATTGAAGAAAAGAATAAAAGAAAAACAAAGAATAAAAATAACGCATAATTATTCCCTTTGGTTAATCCGTTCTTGAGTGTAATAAAATTTAAAATAAATAATGACGCAAAAAGTAACAAGTATAAACCAAACTCCTCTGCATAGTAAATCCAGTCTGCATTAGGCTTTACTAGTGTAATTATCTTTATAGAAAAGAAAAAAAGCGATAGAATTCCTATTACTAAATAATTAAATGGTCTAGTTTTACTAAAAACACTTGCTATCATGCGAATATTTTATATTTTTGTGGTGTAAATATAATACTTTATCAAAATGAAATCATTTTTTGAAGGAATACAATCACTTTTCGTAGATTTTTTATTCTTACCAATGGATTGGTTAAGAGAATTAGAATTAACTAATTGGTGGACTGCAAATATCTTAAACTGGATTTTTATTATTATCTGTTGTGCGGCTATGACTTATTGGATTAAGCAATTGAACATCTTCAAATCAAACAATGAAGATGAGCAAGATACTACAGCACACTCATTTTTAAAATAATCTTAAGATATTAGCAAGGATTATAAATCCTTACCAATATCCGTTCTAAAATACATCTTATCAAATTGTAGTTTTGCTATACTTTGATAAGATTTTTTTATGGCTTCCTGAAAGTCATTTCCGTATGAAGTTAGCGCAATTACGCGACCTCCATTTGTCACTACTTTTCCGTTTTCTAATTTTGTTCCTGCATGAAATGGAATAGAATCGGTGATGTTTTCCAATCCGAAAATTTCTTTTCCTTTTTCATACTCCTCTGGATATCCACCTGAAACAACCATGATAGTTGTAGCGGCTCTTTCATCAATTTCTAATGTAATTTTCTCTAATTCTTGATTGCCAATCGCTTCAAAAATTTCAACTAAATCACTTTTAAGTCTTGGCATTACCACTTCTGTTTCCGGATCACCCATACGAACATTGTATTCAATAACCATTGGTTCGCCTTTCACGTTGATTAATCCGATGAAAACAAATCCTTTGTATTCAATTCCGTCTTTTTGTAAACCTGCGATGGTTGGTTTTACAATTCGAGTTTCTATTTTTTCTAATAAAACAGCGTCGGCAAATGGCACTGGAGATACTGCTCCCATTCCGCCTGTGTTTAATCCTGTATCGCCTTCTCCAATACGTTTGTAATCTTTTGCGGTTGGTAATACTTTATATGATTTTCCATCGGTTAAAACAAAACAGCTTAATTCGATACCATCTAAAAATTCTTCGATAACTACTTTTGAACTTGCTTGTCCAAACTTAGCTCCCACCAACATGTTTCTTAATTCCGTTTTTGCTTCTTCTAAATCTGATAAGATTAAAACTCCTTTTCCTGCAGCCAATCCATCTGCTTTTAAAACGTATGGAGCTTCTAGAGTTTCTAAAAATTGGCAACCTTGCTCTACGGTTTCTTTAGTGAAACTTTCATAGCGAGCGGTTGGAATATTGTGTTTTACTAAAAATTCTTTAGCGAATTCTTTACTTCCTTCTAATTGTGCACCAACTTTTGATGGACCAATAACTGGAATATGATTGATTTGTGAGTCGTTTTTAAAGAAATCATAAATTCCTAAAACCAAAGGATCTTCTGGTCCTACGACAACCATTGCTACTTTTTCTTGTAAAACAAAAGTTTTAACGGCTTCAAAATCATTCGGATTTAATTCTACATTTTTTGCGATGGTTGCTGTTCCTGCATTTCCAGGCGCAACAAAAAGAGATGTACATTTTGAAGATTGAAGCATTTTCCAAGCCAATGCATGTTCGCGACCGCCAGAACCAAGTAGTAAAATAGTCATTTTGTGTGTTGTTATGTTGTTTGGCAAAAGTACTATTTCTTAAGAAGAAAGAAAAAAGAAAAAAGAAGAAAGATTATTTTCAGATTTATTACTTTTGGATAAATTCCAACGAATGTTCAACTTGTTTCATCTTTCTTTAAAATTAAGCGGTTTTCCTATTGCGAAAGCTCAGGCTGATTTTGAAAAAATTCTACAAATTTCGGAAGTAGATTATCCCGATTATCTCGAAACTAAAAAGCGAGAAATTGTGGAATTTCATTTGAGAAACAATCCATTTTATCAAAATTTAGTTGGAAAAGACAGCTTTGACAATTGGACAGATTTACCTGTTCTCACCAAAAAAGATTTACAAAAACCTTTAAAAGATAGACTGTCGAAAGGCTACACAGAAAAAACCGTTTTTGTAAACAAAACTTCGGGCTCAAGTGGCGATCCGTTTGTTTTTGCTAAAGATAAAGAAGCACATGCAATAACTTGGGCTTCCATAATTCATCGCTTTGGTTGGTATAGTGTTGATTTTAATTCGTCGTATCAAGCACGATTTTATGGTATTCCGTTGGATTTTATTGGGTTCAGAAAAGAGCGTTTGAAAGATTTTTTAAGCAAAAGATATCGTTTTCCTATTTTTGATTTATCGGATACGATTTTAGATGGCGTTTTGGAACATTTTAAAACCAAAAAATTTGATTACATCAATGGTTACACGAGTTCGATTGTGCTTTTTGGAAAATACTTACAAGCCCGAAATATTATTCTAACCGATGTTTGTCCTACGTTGAAAGTTTGCATGGTAACTTCAGAAATGTTGTTTGAGGAAGATAAAATTTTATTGGAAAAACATTTGGGAATTCCGGTTGTGAATGAATATGGCGCTTCGGAATTGGATTTAATTGCGTTTCAGAATATAAAAAATGAATGGCAAGTGAATTCGGAAACCTTATTCGTAGAAATTTTGGATGAAAACAATCAACCAGTTTCTTATGGTAAGGAAGGAAAAGTGGTGATTACTTCGTTGTATAATAAAGTGCATCCGTTTATTCGTTATGAAATTGGCGATGTTGGAATTTTAGACGAAAATAGTACGTTGAAAAAACCTATTCTGAAAAAATTAATTGGGCGAACTAGTGATGTGGCACTTTTACCAAGTGGAAAAAAATCACCAGGATTAACCTTTTACTACGTAACCAAAAGTATTATTGAAGACGATGGAAACGTAAAAGAATTTATTGTGCGCCAAACCAAATTGGATAGTTTTGAAATTGACTATGTGAGTTCTGTGGAATTATCATTGGAACAAATTCAAGAAATTGAAAAAGCAATTGCTAAATATTTAGAACCTGGATTGCATTTCACTTACAATCGAAAAGAGGTATTGGAACGCACAAAAAGAGGAAAATTGAAGCAGTTTCAGTCGATGATTTAATTTCTATATTTCATAAAACCTCGATACATCCAATGCAACATGTAATAAGCTGATTGGAAAACATTCAATTTCTCAACTTCTGTATAAAATTGCCATTGGTATTTAATTAAATCCGATTTTTTTCTAGAAAGCGAATTTTCTCTAATTCTATAAATAGCTTGTGTTTCTTGGATTCCGTATGCAAAGGGAATTACTTTTAAATAGTTTAGCCACAATCCCATATCTTGACGTTTTCGGATGAGGGGCATGTATTTTTTACCTAACTTTTTTATATCAACAAAAGCCGTTAAACAACTTATCGAATTTGATTTTAAAATATCAGAATATGAAACTTTGTGCGGCACAATAAAATCAGAATACACAAATTCTAATTGTTCATTGGCTCTTCTATAAGATGAAAACACAAAAGGAATAGCTGTCTCTTGAATAGTTTTAATATTGTTTTCGATGAAGTTAGGAAACCAAATATCATCTGCGTCAATGAAAGTCATAAAATCTCCTGACGCTTTTTCAATTCCAGTATTTCGGGCTACTGCAGGGCCTGAATTTTGATTGAGTTTATGAAATTGTATTCGGCTATCGTTTTGCATTATAGATAAAACAATATTTTCCGTTTCATCTGAAGAAGCGTCATCTACAATAATCATTTCCCAATTTTGATGGGTTTGATTTTGTACCGATTGTATTGTTTCAGCAATAAATTTTGCAGAGTTATAAGATGGGGTAATTATAGAAACTAAAGAATTCATTAGTACGCTTTTTCCTCTCCTTTAATGGCGTTAATCACTGTGGCAAAAATGATTTTAATGTCTAACAAAATAGACCAGTTTTCCAGATAGAAAATATCATATTTTACTCTATTTATGATATCTTTTTCTGTTTCTACTTCTCCTCTAAATCCATTGGTTTGGGCTAATCCTGTTATTCCTGGTTTTATAAAATGACGTACCATGAATTTATCAACTGTTTTAGCATACATTTCTGTATGACTAACCATATGAGGTCTTGGTCCAACAACCGACATGTCTCCTAATAGTACATTGAAAAACTGAGGTAGTTCATCAATACTTGTTTTGCGAATAAACTTACCTATCTTAGTGATTCTTGGATCATTTTTCTGTACTTGTTCTAAATCTGCTATTGGATTTAAATGCATAGAACGGAATTTAAAACAATAGAATTCTTCATAATTTAAGCCGTTTCTTTTTTGTTTGAAAAAAATTGGTCCTTTTGATTCAATTAAAATTAAGAGAGCAATTATGGGAGTCAACCAAGAAAGCAGGCAGATAATTATTAGTAAAGAAAAAACTAAATCAAAAACTCGTTTTAATCGTTTATTTACTTCTTTATCTAATGGAATAGTTCGTAACGATATGATTGGAATATAATCATAGTATTCAACAGCTAAATTTCTTAAAAAAGTATTTTTACTGTCTGGTAAAAATTTAATTGTTTTTAAATTATTATCCGAAAAATGAATTAAATTATTTATTTCCCTATTAGTAAGCGAGCTTATTGATGCGTATATCTCATCTATTTTATGTTCAATAACATAGTTTTTGCATTCTCCTAATTCGGTTTTCTTATTCTTTTTTAAATCAAAAACATGGTTTAAATTATATCCATAATCGGGATTGTTTGAGAAAAATTCTATTAATTCGTCAACATTTTTACCGTTACCTACTATAATTACATTTCTGTAATTTCCACCATATAAAAGACGATATTTTTTTAATAAAAAGAAAATTGAAAATTTTAAAAATCCAACTGAAATAAATGAACAAAATATATAAAAACCAATTTCATCTGCTGTTACATATTTATATTTGAAACCAACATAAGCAAATGTAATTAAGCTAATAAAAAAGAATTGCTTTAATAGTTTTCCTAAAATTTGAAAACCTTTACTATATCTATATACCTCATAATAACCTGAATAGTAAGAAATTATCAGCCAAAAAATAGAAACTATTGAATGATAGCCAATATTACTCATAGCAGATCGCATACAAACAAGTATCAATAAATTTATTATAATTAAATCTAAAAGTGTTTGTATGGGTCTAATATATACTGAGTATCTTCCTGTTTTGTTCTTCAATTAGTGAATATATTTTGTAAAATCTTTATGTTCTTCTTTTAACAACTCTTCCGAAGAAAGTGTCTTAAAATAATCATACGTAATTTTCATGCCTTCGGATCTTGACACTTTTGCTTCCCAACCTAAAATTTCTCTTGCTTTGGTAGTATCAGGCTGTCTTTGCATTGGATCATTAATTGGCAACGGATGATATACCACTTTTTGATTGGTTCCTGTTAACTTTATAATTTCTTCAGCAAAATCTTTAATGGTGATTTCGTCTGGATTTCCAATATTTACAGGTAAATGGTAGTCTGAGTGTAATAATCTGAAAATTCCTTCTACTTGGTCGTCAACATAACAGAATGAACGCGTTTGACTTCCATCGCCAAAAATAGTTAAATCTTCGCCACGAAGTGCTTGTCCAATAAATGCTGGAATTACACGTCCATCGTTTAATCGCATTCTTGGTCCGTATGTGTTAAAAATACGTACAATTCTGGTTTCTACCCCATGAAAAGTATGGTAGGCCATGGTTATAGACTCTTGAAAACGCTTAGCTTCATCATAAACACCTCTTGGGCCAATTGTATTTACGTTTCCATAATATTCTTCTGTTTGTGGATGAACTAAAGGATCTCCGTAAACTTCAGAAGTGGATGCAATAAGAATTCTAGCATTTTTAACACGAGCCAAACCTAACAAATTATGAGTTCCAAGTGAACCTACTTTCAAAGTTTGAATTGGAATTTTTAAATAATCAATTGGGCTTGCTGGTGATGCAAAGTGCAAAATGTAATCTAATTTACCTGGAACATGAACAAATTTAGTAATATCATGGTGGTAAAATTCGAAATTTTTATCTTTAAATAAATGTTCTATATTTTTTAAATCACCCGTAATTAAGTTATCCATTCCGATAACAAAATAACCTTCTTTAATAAATCTATCGCAAAGATGTGAGCCGAGAAACCCCGCTGCACCCGTAATTAATATTCTTTTCATTTTATTTTCTTTTCTTTTTCTGATAAATGAATTGTGTTGAACAAACAATAAAAAACTGTAAAAAACACAACACCTCTTTGTCTCCACAAAAAAGATTCGGTCAAAAATAAGCTTATCATTAGAATTGCAAAAACAATATGGGTAAAATCTTTATTTTTTAATGCGTTTTTAAGGTTTACGAATAAAATTAAAATCAAGAAAACAAATCCTATGAACCCTAACTCAGAAAAAACCTGAATATATTGGTTGTGAAAGTTTTTCTTTTGATACCCTTCTGTGGTTTCATTTCCTTGAAAAACGTTGTATTTCAAGCCTTTTTCTTCCAACATTTTATATGATGCATTAAGTCCTAAACCTTGAAAAAAAACATTTTCTTCATTCATTATTTCTAAAAACATTCTAAACTGATATACTCGAAAAGATGCTCCTGAAAAAAAATCGCTTTGTTCAAATTTATCATTTTCCCAAGCCTCCTTCATACTTATTATTCGATCACCAACAATTTCTTTAGGAATAACGGTATGTCCAATATTATTATCCTTATTCAATTGAAATTCAAATTCGATTTTTTCTTTTATTCTATTAAAAAAGAGAAATGAAAAAAATACGATTCCTAACAAGACAATATTTCTCAATCGCATTTTATTCGCTGATTTTGAATAGAAGAAGAAATATAACCCAACAAGCAAAATATCTACCAATATTATACTTTTAGAGTTTAATAATGATAAAAATAGCGCAAGTAATAGTAATTGAAAATAATCTATTTTTGTTTTGATTTCCTTAGTTATAAAATAAAAAAAAGCTACACTTACAAAAGCCGAAAAATGAATTGCATTTAAATCTTTTGTAACTAATTCGTGTCCGAAAAAAAATGCTGTGTTATCTTCGGTGAAAAATCGAAAAAATGCTCTTATTAAGAAAAAAACGACATAAAAGGACATTGAAATGCTATAATATTTAATCAATAATTCCTTTTTGTAAACAAAAAATATAGCACAACTAAACGGAAGCAATAGTAAAGAGCTTTCTTTAGGCAAAGCATGGAGTGAACCTATGAAGTCAGTAGACCAAAAGCAAGAAATTGCCATCCAAAGAAAAAACACAATTGGTAAAAGCATCTCAATTGTGAAAATAAATTTTATCCTTCTTATTTGTAAAATAGTATAAAAGACAAATATTCCAACTACAATGTTGTTAATTACATTAGGTAAAGGAACGGTGCAAATTATAACTAATAAACAAAAAAAAGGAAAATCAGAAAGAACAGTATCTTTTGATTTTCGAAAAAAAGAGATAAAATCTAATTTGTATTTCATCATTCGAAACAATATATTTTGTAAATTCTAAATCAATTGCAAGATATTGTTTTTTTTAAAAATTTGGCTCTTTTATTTTTTCTTTTAAAAAAAACATCAAGTTAAAGCTTTATGCTATATTTGCTAATAATTTTTTTTAAATGAAAAAAGCCTTAATTACAGGAATAAATGGACAAGACGGGTCATTTTTAGCCGAACTATTATTAGAAAAAGGATACGAAGTTCATGGGATTATTAGAAGAAGCTCTACTTTTAATACAGAAAGAATTGAGCATCTTTATATTGAATCTTTAATACGCGATTTACATAAAGACAAAAAAATTCAGTTGCATTATGGCGACATGACTGATTCTACTAGTTTAATTCGATTAGTACAGCAAATTCAACCTGATGAAATATACAATTTGGCAGCACAATCGCACGTAAAAGTGTCTTTTGATTTACCTGAATACACTGCCGAAACGGATGCAATTGGAACTTTACGTTTGTTAGAGGCTATTCGAATTTGTGGTTTAACCCAAAAGACGAAAATATACCAAGCTTCAACTTCTGAATTGTACGGGAAAGTTCAAGAAGTTCCTCAAAAAGAAACCACACCATTTTATCCGCGTTCTCCATATGGGGTAGCAAAAATTTATGCTTTTTGGATTACCAAAAACTATAGAGAATCGTATGGCATATATGCTGTGAATGGTATTTTATTCAACCACGAATCAGAACGTAGAGGTGAAACTTTTGTAACGCGAAAAATAACACTTTCTGCATCCAGAATTAAACATGGCATGCAAGATAAATTATACTTAGGAAACTTAGATGCAATGCGCGATTGGGGTTATGCGAAAGACTATGTAGAATGCATGTGGTTAATGCTACAACAAGAAATACCTGAAGATTATATAATTGCAACAGGTATTCAATATTCGGTTCGTTATTTTTGTGAATTGGCTTTTAGAGAAGTAGGCATAGAGTTAATTTGGCAAGGTGAGAATGAAACCGAAAAAGGAATTTGTAAGGAAACTGGCAAAACCTTAATTGAGGTAGATCCAAATTATTATAGACCTGCCGAAGTAGAAAGTTTACTAGGTGATCCTACTAAAGCAAAAACACAATTAGGTTGGAATCCAAGCCGTACATCAATTGAAGAATTGGTAAAAATTATGATGAAACACGATTTAGAATATGTAAAACTTCCTAGAGTATGCTAAAAAGTTCTAAAATATATGTTGCAGGTTCAAACGGAATGGTTGGTTCGGCTATTGTTAGAACTTTAGAGGCTAACGGTTATTCAAATATTGTTGTAAAATCATCTAAAGAACTTGATTTAAAAAACCAACAAGCAGTTCATGATTTTTTTAATCAAGAACAACCTGAATATGTCTTTTTAGCCGCTGCAAAAGTTGGAGGTATTCATGCAAACAACACTTATCCTGCAACTTTTATCTATGATAACATAATGATTCAAAGCAACGTAATTCAAGCTGCTTATGAATTTAATGTGAAGAAATTGCTGTTTTTAGGAAGCTCTTGTATCTACCCAAAATTTGCTCCACAACCTATAAAAGAAGAATATTTGCTAACTGGTTCGTTAGAGCCAACAAATGAAGCATACGCTATTGCAAAAATTGCAGGTTTAAAAATGTGCCAATTTTACAAACAACAATATGGTTGTAATTTCATTTCGGCTATGCCAACCAATTTGTTTGGCATTAACGACAATTTTAATTTAGAAAAATCACATGTATTGCCTGCTTTACTTAGAAAGTTTATTGAAGCCAAACAAAACAACCAACACGAAGTAAGTATTTGGGGTTCTGGATCACCAATGCGTGAATTCTTATTTGTAAATGATTTAGCAGAAGCGTGTTTGTTTTTAATGGAAAACTACAACGGTGTTGAAACCGTAAATATAGGAACAGGCGAAGATGTTACTATTAAAGAACTAGCTGAAACCATAATGAAAATAGTTGGTTTTGAAGGAAACTTAGTTTTTGACTCCTCAAAACCCGATGGAACTCCAAGAAAGTTATTAGACGTTTCTAAAATTAACAATCTAGGCTGGAAACACAAAGTAACTTTGGAAGAGGGTATAAAAAGGACTTTGAATTGGATTGAAGAAAATAAATATACTGTTTTATATAAATAAAATAATCTTAAATAAATCATCTCTTATTATTTCCGCATATGATTATAGTAAAAAAATTATCTGTTATTATTCCAGCATACAATGAAGAGAAAACGATACATCTCATATTAGATAAACTTCAACAAGTAACTTTACTTAACAACATTGAAAAAGAAATAATCATAATAAATGATTGTTCTAAAGACAATACTGAAGAAGCGATAAATAAATATATGATTAACAACCCTTCTGTTAATATTGAATATTTTAAACACAATGTCAACAAAGGTAAAGGAGCTGCTTTACATACTGGAATTCAAAAAGCAACTGGAGACTATTTAATTATTCAGGATGCGGATTTAGAATACGACCCTCAAGAATATAATTTGCTTTTAAAACCTGTTCTTGATGGCTTTGCGGATGTAGTGTATGGAAGTAGGTTCATGGGTGGAAATCCACATCGAATTTTGTTTTTTTGGCACACATTAGGAAATAAATTTTTAACTTTTTTATCAAATATGTTTACAAATCTAAACTTAACTGATATGGAAACTTGTTATAAATTATTCAATACTAAAAAAATTCAGTCCATCTCTCTTAAAGAAAATCGTTTTGGTTTTGAGCCTGAAATTACTGCTAAAATTTCAAGAATTCCAAAAATACGAATTTATGAAGTGGGCATTTCTTATTATGGAAGAACATACGAAGAAGGAAAAAAAATAGGTTGGAAAGATGGTTTTAGAGCTATTTATTGTATTATTAAATATGGATTATTAAAACTGTAAAATGTTAGTAATCATAACCTTTTTGTTGTTTTCACTACTTATAACAACATATTTTAAAAAAAACACTAAAGAGCTTTTTCTTGTTAGTGTTTTGTTGTTTTCTGCCTTTATTGTTTTCTCAACAGAGGTTTTAAGTTTCTTTCATTCTTTAAATTTCATTACATTACTGTCTTTTTGGATTTTATTTAATTTCTCTCTTTTTTGTTTTTGTTTTAAAAACAGAAAAGTATTAATCCTAAATTTTAGGGAGAGAAAAAACACACTTATTATTAATTATAAAACATTAAAAAAACAAGAAAAAATATTGTTGCTTTTTGTGCTTTTATTTTTAACTCTAATATTGTTTCAAGGGCTTATTTATCCTACAAATAATTGGGACTCTTTAACTTATCACATGTCAAGAATTATGTATTGGATTGGAAATGAATCTGTTAATCATTTCCCAACACATATATTAAGAGAGTTATACCAGCCTCCTTTTACAGAGTATTTTATTCTACATACTAATATTATAAACGGAAATGATTATTTATCAAATACGACTCAGTGGTTGTTTTTAATTTTTTCTATGGTTGCTATTTGGTTGCTATTAGATTTTTTTAAAATATCTAGATTTTATAAATTATTGGGCGTGTTTCTTCTAATTACTACGCCATCTATTGAACTTCAAGCGTCAACCACCAAAAACGATATAGTTTGTGGGTTTTTCATATTAAGCACACTTTATTTTGCTTTAAAAACATATTATGATTCTGGTCTGAAATATTTTATTTTATTAGGAATAAGTGTTGGTTTAGGTCTGTTAACTAAAGGAACTTCATATTTATTTATATTTCCAATTTTATTGTTGTTATTTTGTTTTATTTTGTTTAAAATTATACAAACAAAACAAAACATTCTTTTCTTATATGGTGTGTTTGCTATAATTATCGTTTTATTATTAAATATAGGACACTATTACAGAAACTATCAGGTTAATGGTAATGTTTTAAATATTGATGAGACAGAAGCAAAAATGTATTCTAATGAAAAAATGAATGTTGCTTTTTTAGCTTCTAACGTAATTAAAAACATTGGGTTACATTTGGGTTATCCAGTTTACGAAGAATCTGATTTTCTTATTAAAAAGTTTCATAATAATTTTAAAATAGACATTAACAACCCAGAAACAAACTATTCAGGAATGAATTATCAGGTTTCGCAAGAATTAATAACACATGAAGACGGGGCATGCAACACAACTCATTTTTTGCTAACTTTTGTAGCTACACTTTTTTTATTATCAAATGCAATCACAAATTATAAAAAAAACTATAAAACAATCCTTTTACTTTTAATTATTTTATTTCAAATTATTTTATTCTCCGGTTTTTTAAAATGGCAACCATGGCACTCAAGGCTTCACATCCCTATATTTATGCTTTCGGTTATACTAATAATAATAGCGTCACAAAAAGCTCGCATATTTAGATTTATTTTATTTGTTTCTATACCTGTGTTAATTTTTAGTTTTGGTTTTTTTATTTTATACAACAACATTCGTCCTCTTTTAAATGATGCACGACTTACAAAAACAATAACCGTTTCAGATTCAAGATTTAAAAAATATTTTGCAAATCAACCAGCGCTTTATGAAGATTATTCGGAAGTTTTAAATTCTATTTATAAAAATAATCCTAAAAAAATTGGTTTAATGATTTCAGATTGGGAATATCCATTATTTAATCAATGCTATTACGATAAAATACATATACAAAGTATTAATGTAGGAAACATAACCAATAAGATAAATCAAGACACAAAAAACATTGAAGCTATTATATGTAACAACAGAAATGAAGCGGTTATTCTTTTTAATGGATATAAATATATTAATCAGACTCCTGAAAATGAGTATATTTGGTTTTACAAATAAAAAAAGATTAAATTTTTGAAAATTTCACTAAAAAAATATCTCCTGTTTTCTTCTGTTTTTGCAATATTTACAGAGTCTTTTTTCTTTCATTTTATTATAGATTGGAAATTACTTTATCTAATAATATTTGTAAATTATATATTATTGTTACAAATTAAAAAAATATCAATTAACAAATATTTTGCTGTTTTTATATTTGCTCTTTTTGTTCATGGTTTTTTAGCCAATATTATAATTGGCATCCCACCAAATTATATGATTTCTCAGCTACTTGGTATACTAGTAGTAAGCACCTTTTATTATAATTTAATACCTATATACAAAAAAGAAGATATTATAGCTTCTTATTTAAAAATTTGTGTAATAATAACGATTATTGGTTATTTAATGTTTATGCTTAATCTTCAAAAATATGAAGATCAACTTCACAGCATATTTAAAGAACCGGCTCACTATGTGGTTGTGATTTTACCTGCTTGCTACTATTTTTTCAAAAAAAAGCAGTTCTTTTTATTTTTAATTCTTTTTTTTTCTTTAATACTTTCTAAATCTTCATTAGGTTATATTGGTTGTGCTATTATTTTTATAATGCCTTATTTAACTTTAAGAAAAATATTAGCATTGATTCTTACAATTCCAATTATAATTTATGTTGGTTTTTTAACATATGAAAATAATGAAAATTTTAAATTAAGAATAGACGATACAGTAAGTTCACTTAATTCAATAAATAGCGGAAAATTTAAATCCGACACAAATGTAAGCTCGTATGCTTTAATGAGTAATTTATATGTTGCAAAAAACAATTTTATTAAACATCCTTTAGGAAGTGGTATTGGAAGCCATGTTTATATGCATAAAAATTTTTATTTGAAAAAGATGACTCCGCCTGAATACATCAAAACCTTAAAATTGCAAAACATAAATGCAACTGATGCAAACTCACTGTTTCTAAGGTTGTTTTCAGAATTAGGTGTTTTCGGTTTGGGTTTTATTCTTCTTTTTTTATATCACTTTTCTTTTTGTTTTAAATATGAAGATTTAATAATTGCTCAAGGAATTTTTATCTATATTGTTTTAAAACTTATAAGAGATGGTCATTATTTTTCTCCTGAAATTTACTTCTTTATTTGGATTTTGTATTATTCTTTATTAGATAAAAAAATTAATACAAACTCTCATAAAATTCATTAGTTTCTTTACAACATTTGTCCCAACTATATTTCATTGCTAATTCAAATCCTTTATCTATTAGCTCATCTCTAAAATTTTGATTTGACAATTGTTGTAATTTTTCTAAAAACTCTTCGTTTCTTAAGCTTTTTAACAATAATGCTTTGTTTTCTGTAATTTCTCTATTTACTTCATTATCAAAAGCAACTACAGGACATCCTGCACGCATAGCTTCAATAATTGGAATTCCAAAACCTTCATAACTGGATGGGTAAACAAAAGCGTAGGCTTTGTTATATAAAACATTCAATTCAGAATTTGTAACAGATGAAATTTTGATAATACTATTTTCTATTTTATTTTTAGAAATTGTTTTTATTTCATTTGGCGAAAAATCTCCACCTCCAACAACAATTAATTTAAAATTCTTAATTTTATTCATCATTTTAGCAACAAAATCAAAATTTTTATAATTTGTTCTGCTACCTACATATAAAAGAAAGTTACTGTCAATTTTTAAATTATCCATAAATGATTGTTCCCTTAGTGTCGTACTTTTTATAGGAAAAAAATCATTGCTTACTCCGTTATAAATAATTTCAACTTTTTGATTTTTATTTGTTGGACAAAACTTTTTTAAATCTGAATAAGTGTTTTTAGAAATACAGATTACTCCTTTAGATCTTCTTATAGCATTATATTTTAACCAATTATGAACCGTTTTATTAACAAATGGGGCGTAAAAATTATGTGTAAAATCGTGTACTGTTGTAATCTCAATGTGATTTTTTGAACCTATTAATTTTCTATAGAAACTAGAGTGATATATAAATTTTTCATCGGTTTTGTATTCTATAGGTAAAATTCGGTTGATTAAGGAAATAGAGTGCTTTCTAGTTATCCTTTTCTTTTCTGGCAACTCTAATTGCTTTCTGTGAAAATTTAACAAATCTTTCGTTTCCTCAATAAAAATTAAATCATTTGTTGTCTCATTCATTAAATATTTTGATAATTCAAACCAATAATTGGAAATTCCTCCATTATTTGATTTTGAATAAATAATATTGTCTAATATAATTTTCATAGGCTGTAAAAATAATTTATTTCATTTCAAAAAAAAATGAAACCAAATAATTTGATTTCATTTTTATATAAGGGATAAAAAAAATATTAATCTTGTAACATTGCTTTTAATTGTTCACTTCCCATAAAACTCGGTGGGTATTTTTTAGAGTGATCTAAAACATACATTGAATTTTTAGCATCCCAAGAAAAACCATCTCCAGCTTGAAAATATGTTAAATAATTGTCGTTTGCACTAATAATGGTTTTATCTCCATTTTTAATAGTTATACTTTTTACAACTAAATTTTTTTGATCTTTATTAAAACTCATTGTAATACCTATATTGTCAACTTTTTCTCCTTCAGGAAAATTGAAAGTAATTTGTTGAGCCATTGGTGAACCTTTTACGTTCATTCCTTTTACTTTATCAAAAAGTAAAGCACCATCCTTTTCATAAATAAACAACAAGCTATCATTCTTTTCATAAACAGCGTCTATAACTATTGAATACTTGTTTTTCACTTCACTCTCTTTAACAACCTCTTGTTTTTTTTCTTCACCGCAAGAAACTAAACACAAAGAAACTAAAACAAATAAAATTATTTTTTTCATTTTTTTAAATATTAAATTTACGTGCAAATATATAAATATTCTATTAATATTACAATCTAAAAAATATTTAAAAAAACGATAACTTTGCTTTAAAATTTATTTTAAGTAATGTCAAAAAAAAGACACATAACAATCATTACACCTAATTATTTTCCTGAAGATACAGCAATTGGACTTTATACAACTCAGTTTTCTCGTTTTCTAATTAAAAAGGGGTTTGATATTACTGTATTAACAGGGTTTCCTTGTTATCCACAGTGGTCAATTTATGAAAATTACAGGCTATTACCTGATTATTTTGAAGAAACTATAGATGGGGTAAAGATAATTAGACATAAACAATACGTTCCTAAAGAAGTAACCTTTAAAGGGCGTATTAGAATGATGCTTAGTTTTTTTATTGGAACATTCAAAAATATTTTTAAAATCACAAAAACCGATTTAGTTATTACTATAATTCCCTATACGCTCACGGTGGTTCTTTCTGCTTTTTTAGCTAAAAGAAGAAAAGCTAAACTATGGGTTCATATTCAAGATTTTGAGTTTGATTTAGCGCTAGATTCTGGTATCATAAAAAAGAATAGTTTTTTTTTGAAAATGTTTCAAAAATGTATCTTTTTGTTTGAAAAAAAGGCATTGAACCGAGCCAATGTGGTGAGTAGTATTAGTTTCAAAATGCTTGAAAAAATTCAAGTCAAATCAAATCAAAAAGAGCCATATTATTTTCCTAATTGGGTTTCGTCAGAAAAAATTAATCCTAATTTATTTTCTCAACATCGGTATATTAGTAAAGATAAGTTCACTTT
>JBIKZB010000064.1:0-7959 GCA_044354955.1 Flavobacterium sp.
GCCTTCTAAATTTTCATAATGTACTAAACCATCTTCCACTTTTGTTACTCCAGCTCCTAAAATCCATTTGATATCGCGATCTTCAAAAATCATTTCCACCATATCTTTAGATTTCATATTGAAACCATTGTATTCCATCAACATACCATCCATTCCAAAATCACCTAATTCGTATTCGTTGGATATCCAAGTAATTTCTGCTTTATCACGAACACCAAACTTTTGCAATTCTTTTTCTACATTCAAAATATATTCAAATGCAGCACCTTGACAAGTTGCTTTTGCGTGCCCCGTACCAATTAGAATTTTCGATTTTTTATCCGATCTTTTTAATTGATCAATTAATTTGTGAAGCGCTTCCGACGCATGTTCAGCATGATCATAGGTACAAACCGAATATACTTTATTAGTTGCAGGTTGTAAGCCTTCGGTCATATCAAAAGCAAGTTTTGGACCTGTAGCATTGATTAGATAATCGTAGGTAACTTTTTCTTGTTTAGCTAGATTATCTCCAAAAACACCTTCTACTAAAATATAAGGTTTTGCTTCTGAACTATCGCCTTCTGGATGAAAGGAAACGGCTTTGGCTTGTTTGTATCCAATTCCTTTTCTTTTATATAGTGGTTCTAAAGGAAATTTTACTTCCTTTGATTTCATTCTTCCAATTCCTACCCAAATATTGGATGGCACCCATTGGTAATTTCTATTGGGAGACACTACTAAAACTTCGTGTTCTTTTCCTAATTTTCTTCTTAAATGTGCAGCAGCGGTATGACCCGAAATTCCTGCTCCTAATACAACTATTTTTGACATTTTTATTAGTTTAATAAATCAAAATTAGTGGTTAAGTAATTATTGTACAGCAACATTTGTTACATACAAAAACGCCCCGATAAAATCGAGGCGTTTTAAATTTGTCTAGCAAAAAACTATTCTGCTTTTTTCTCAGCAGCTTTTTTAGATGAACAACATCCACCAGCTTTAGCATCAGAACCACATGATTTTTTATCTGAAGTTGAACATGATTTTTCAGTTTTAGTGGTTTCTTTTTTTGCTTTTTTCTTTGGCTCTTGAGCGTTAACATTCATTGAAAACATAAAAGCTGCAACAGCTAGGATAGAAACTAATTTTTTCATTGTTTTTATTTTTTAATTGTTATTTATTCTTTTTTGTTTGAATTGTACTATTACAAATATATATAATTTTATAAATAGTACTCTTAATATTTTATTAATTTAACAGTTATTACTTTTTAATCACTTTTTGAGATCTATAAAATTTATCATCAAAAATAAAAGTAATAATCACAAATTCTGATTGAATAGAATTCAAATCAAAACTCATTGTATTGAAACCCTGTTTTACATCTTCAATCTCACCTTCTTCAACAATTTTACCTTCTATAGTAGTTAAAATATAGTTGACTTTTGCTAAATACGGCATATCAAACTGAATTCTAACAGTATCATTTGTTGTTGGATTAGGCGAAACACTAAAGGAAAAAGGATTTTTTCCCTCGATTTGAGGTGTACTCAATGAGGTGTTTTTAACTAATTTCACTTCATATACCGTAGGATCGGCACTCGTTAAATTAGTTTGATTATCTGTAAATGCTGAAGGAGAAGAACTTTGAATTCCTCCAAATAAATGTCCAATTACAAATTCATTCGCTGTAATATTTGATAGTTGAATAACTTCATTTGAATAATGTGGAAGTGATTCATTTGGAATAAATTCGGCTCCAGCTCCTTTTAAATTTGGCATTTCAACAGGAAATTGATATTCAAATAAATCTCCTGATGAAGTTCGAGTTGTTCTACTAATTGTTTTTACAAACGGAACCGTATTATCTTGAATTAAATTACCCGCTTGATAATAATACTGACTCATGCCTCCAAAAAATAAATTGTGCATTTGATTCAACGTAGCATCATATAAACAAGCTTTTCCACTGTGATAATTACTCAAATATTGATTAAATTGGGTTTGCGGATAATAACCCGATGACTTTATATCAACCGGATATAAAAATGGCAAATCAACCGCAATTTGAAATACGCCAGACGAAATCGTATAACCTAATTCTCCATCAGGAAACACTTGTGGCAATAAATTATAATCGCGACGGTGTAAATGAACCGCATCGACAATTTCTTCATAATTAGCATAACTCAAACTCGCTCCCGAATTATCAATCGTGAATTTTCGAATAGCATTCGAATACGTTTGGGTAAACGTTGGATTGTTCATCGGATTGTATCTTCCATCAAAACGATGTCCACCTACCAAATAAAACGTAGTACCGATTTTTGCCAATTGCCCACCCGTAATCGCAAAAACATCATTTGAGATTTGTTTGAAATAAGATGTTATTGGAGTTCCAGCAATGATAGCATTTATCAAATTTGGCACATCAACTGAAGTTAAATTATTGAATGTTTTGTGATCGGCAGCCGAAGTGGCATAAGCATATCCGCCCACGATAAACAAGTCATCTCCGTCTTGATAAAAATTCATATTAGTCGATTGTAATTGCTCTTTCACTCCTGTTGGAAGAGAATTCACTGAAGCCGACCATGATTGTTGGGTAGCAATATCAACTACATATAAATCCGTATTATTTTGCGCTCCAGGAAAAGCATTAAAAGGCTGACGTGCGTGAACACCATCTTTTCTTCCGCCAATAATAAGCCATTTACCATTATGTTGGGCATAAGCATACGAATGTAATCCTGGCAAACCTGAAACGGTTACTGGAGTTAACACCACATCATAATCAAATGTTGTTTGTGCTATTGATGATTGTAAGAACAATAACGCGATGAAATATTTTTTCATTGTATAAAATTATAAGTTAAGCTCCTGAAAAAACAGGAACCATAAATAAACTTTTTAAATTTCTTACATGAAAAACTTAGGCGGATGCCAAATTGAATGTTGGTATTTTGGAATAAAAATCTTTTCGTAGTTTGATTTTTCTTTTTCGGTATTAAATTCTGGAGATAAAATTTCAGCACTAAAATCCAATTCGGCTACAAATTGAACGGGACTAAAATTCAAACTCATAATGATTTTTCCTTTTTCACAACCTGAAGATTCAGAATCTAAATTATGACAAGTTTGTTCACATTTTTCACTAGCAAGCATTTTAATAGCTCTTACAGACGGCAAAGCCACCAAAAGTAATAAGTAAATGCATAATATGTGAACTGAAAATTTCATTTAACAAATATAGATAAACTACAAAAAAAATAGGTAACAATTGTTACAAAAGGAATTAGGATTTCTTTTTTTTGAAAAAGTCACCAATCATATTGAATAATAACCCGCCTAAAACGCCACCATATAAAGTACTATTCATTGGTTTTGAAGTAATAGAACAAGTTCCTGAAATACAGCCAATGTAATAGTAATAGGCGTAACCAGAAATTAATCCGATTCCAACTCCAATAGCAGTAATGATGATTTCTTTTTTATTCATTTTGTTTAAAAAAACAAGGTTACATTTCATAAAGTAATCCAAAAGCAACAAATGTTACTAAAACTGAAAATAAATAAAAGGTTGAGTTCCTGAAGAAGCTGTTGCGTAAACTACCCAATAAATCAATCCTAATAAAACAGCTTTAAAAACTAACGGGATTGTTGAAAAAGTTTTTTGCATGAAAGCAATAGTTTTTACTGGAATAAAATGCCAAACCACTCCGATTGCTAATAACAAAAACACATTTTTATATCCTAATACAATCGTTTGCCATTGATCATAATTGAACGTTAATTTGCCAATATTCTGAATGACTTGAAATGCCGTTGCAAAGTCTTTAGCTCTGAAAAACAACCAACAAAACACAACAAAATGGAACGTCAAGATAACTTGAATGGTTCGAACAAACATGTTTTTTGGCAATTTAATAAACTGTCCAAAGAATTTCTCAACCACTAAAGCCAATCCATGTAAAACACCCCAAACAACAAATTTCCAGGAAGCACCGTGCCATAATCCACCTAATAGCATCGTCATAAATAAGTTAAAATAGGTTCTGATTTTTCCTTTTCGATTTCCGCCCATTGAAATATACAAATAATCGCGTAACCAAGTAGAAAGAGAAATGTGCCATCTTCTCCAAAATTCAGTAATAGAACCTGATTGATAAGGCGTTCTAAAGTTATCAGGCAACCAGAATCCCATTAATAAAGCTAATCCAATTGCTATGTCAGAATAACCAGAAAAGTCACAGTAAATCTGAATCGCATAACCATAAGATGCCATCAAATTTTCGAAAGCGGTATAACTATTTGGTGCATCAAATATACGATCCACAAAATTGGTCGAAATATAATCTGAGATGACTGCTTTTTTAATTAATCCACCAATAATTAAGAATAAAGCGCGATTGAAATCTTCTTTCGTTAACTTTAACTTCTCATAAATTTGCGGAATAAAATCACTCGCTCTTACAATTGGTCCCGCTACTAATTGTGGAAAAAATGAAACGAAGAATAAGAAATCCATAAAACTTTTCGTGGGTTCTAATTCTCTTCTGTAAACATCTATGGTGTAACTTAACGTTTGGAAGGTGTAGAATGAAATTCCAACGGGAAGAATAATATCTTCAAACTTCATAGTTCCGTCGAAAAGTGAATTATAATTATCAATGAAGAAATTGGTATATTTAAAATAAGCCAACATTCCTAAGTTTATCAACAAACTCAATATCATGTAGAATTTGCGATAGCCTTGCTTGGCTTCTTCATAAATTAATCGCGATAAAACATAATCAACTACAGATGAAAAAATCAACAATCCAAAATAAATTCCGCTTGATTTATAATAGAAAAACACAGAAAAAAGCACCACATAAGTAATTCGGAAATAATGGGTTTTTCGCGATAAAATATAAATCACATAAAAAATCAGAAACATACCCAGAAACAAAGCGCTATTGAATAAAAGCGGTTGTTTTGGATTGAATAAAAACCAATTTTTCATGGTTTCTAAATCGATATTCCCAACATTTTCAAGAAACCAATTTTGTATATTAAAAAGTGCTCTCACTATTATTTTGTTGATTTAAATAATTCGTATGATTGTAAAAAAGCCTCAAAAAACAATTCGCCTTGCTTTTCATATCCTGCTTTTGAATAATGTACTTTATCTCTTGCCATATAGCCTTTTGCTGCATTTCGTTTTATGGATTTATTACCCCCAAAAACTTGAAGCAAATCCCAAACGGCATAATTTTTTACATTCGCATTTTCTTCGATTAATTCGGCATATCTTTCAATAAAAGTATTTTTATATTTTCGATGTAAAACCGATGGTGGCGGTGTCATTACCAAAACACAAGCTTGCGGATTCTTATCTTTTATTCCTTGAATCATTTGGTTCAAATTTGCAAAATACTGCTCACCCGATTGTTTGTCAAAACTTTCATTGGTTCCCAAAGATATAACCACTAAATCAGGATTTAATACTGGCAATTGTTCATTAAACAATCGAAATTTATTGTAATCGGAAGCTTTCGCTCCATTTACTCCAATACTATGATAAATAACCCCCGAATTATTATTTTCCAAAACCAATCCGTTTAAAGCAAAATAGTCAATTTCTTGATTGGGAACAATCGCAATTTTATCTAAAGGTGTTTCCGAATAATAATCGTTTGAAAATAGTGAAGGTTGTAATTCTATAGGAATGTATTCTTTTTTAGTGGTAGTTTTAGATTGTGTTCCTTTCGTTGGAATAATTAAAACTTTTCCATCGCGAATCATATCACTTTTTAAACCATTTGCTTTTTTTAAAGCTTTTAAAGAAACATTGTATTTATCGGCAATTCCGCCTAAAACTTCACCTGGCTTGACTTTATGCGTGATTTTTTTAGGTACTTTTCGTTCAATAACAATACTTTTATTTGAAACCGAAACATCAAACAAATTGACATTTTGAGGCGTAATCACTTTCAATTTTGTGAAATTATATTGTGCATCTTTAACATTCAATTGTATCGCAAAATCTTCTGAAGTTGTTTCCATTGAAAAACCACTCAAGCCAACTGGACGATTAGCATCGGTATATAAATTTCTAAAACTTTGAAAATTTCCTGAAGCAGAATAGCGAATAGGCGCACTGTTATTTGTCTTAGCCACACTATATGGAAAAGTAAATCCAAAACCACCATTACCAAATACTTTTTGGAATTGAGTTCTAATTTTTGCCGTAAACAAATCTGCTTGAATGTGTGAATCGCCAATATGAACAATATTAATCTTACCGGATTTACTTTGTTCTAATTGGTACATTTTTTCATAAAACGTCAAAAGCGCATTCGGATTGTGAATATCATTTCCTGTAAAAGTAACTTCGATAGAATCAACTACGGGAATATCTAGATAAACCGAATCCATTGGAACCAATAAAGTGTCTTGAGAAAATCCGAAAAATGAAATTCCCAGCAAAAGCATCAATAATCTATTCTTCATAAACGGAGTCTTTATTAACAATAACACTATCTTTTTTCACTGGAGCAGCTGGCTTTTTACGCTTTTTTCTTAACTCTTTATACATTTCATAGCCTTGATTTAATTGTGTAAAAATCAAATTTGCAGCTTGTTTGGCTCCTCTATGATTAAAATGTGTATAATCTTTGTTGGCTCTGGCCGGCTCTTGTTCTACCCATTGAATCATGGAACCATCGCCACCCATTAACGTGTACATATTAACAAAACTAGATTCCGATTTGATAGCGTAACGCTTTTGAGCTGTATTTAATGGAACAACAGCAGAATCGGTTTTCATTTCTAAATCGTATTTGGTAGATTTATCTGCAGTTGACACAATCAAAATAGATACTCCTGGAAAACAATCTTTCAAATGCGCTACCACTTTTGTCATTCGTTTTTCGTACCATCCGTAGTTTAACGAACCATAGTTCAATACATTAGCACCATATTGCAACACAATTAAATCGTAATCTAATTTCGAATGAAACGCGCGCATGGTGGCAACATCAAAACTTCCAATTGGTAAACCTGAATTTCCTCTGTTCGAGAAGTTATCTACATGAACCCCTTTTCCATCATCAAAATTGAATCCGTAAATGGGAATAGAATCGGCTTTTTTGAAATTCACTTTGATGCTTTTTAAATTTCCTTCCGATAAAGCTAATGTATTAACCGCTTTATTAGGCGTCAATTTCTTTACAATCGTATCGGAACCCGAAATATAAAATACTTTTCCTTCTTTATTAGACGAGCTTCCGTAGAATAAGGTTGGTCGAGGTAATTCAGAAGCATATCTTGTTTTATTGGCTTTGTATTTTACCCAAGCAACATTTGCAGTATCATTCGCATAAAACACATGACCATTCACTCCAAATGGATTGGATGGACGCTTTACTTTTAAATACGATTGGGTTTTCCAGTTTCCTGAAAATTCATGGGTTAACGAACTTCTCGAAGCAGCTGATTCCGAAGTAATATTCACGAAACCAACACCTTGACCTCCAAATTTTTCTTGCAAATACGTTCTAAAATCTTTTACGATTAAATCGCCATCCGTCATGGAATCCCCAAAATAAGCGATACGAACATTGCCTTCTTTTTTGGTTTCTAATTGAAATAGCTTTTCAAAAAATGTCGCTAAATATTGATTTCCTGTATATTCTTCAAAAGTTTCGGGTGGAAATTGAATTCCGTTTACCACTTTGTAATCAATAACGGTTTTCGCCATAGAATCTTCTACAACTTCGCCTTCATCTTCGGCAATAGCTTCCAAAAGCAAACTATCTACCACTACATTTTTAGAATTAAAAGTACTTTCGGTAAATAACTTTTTAGGTAAAAACGTTTTGAATGCCAAAAAAGACAATCCAGAAACGATTACCACGATTAAAGTTTGAAAAAAATATTTTGATGTATTCATTTATTTAATTCCAATAATAAAATCTAAAATCATAATCCTTT
>JBIKZB010000065.1:0-7918 GCA_044354955.1 Flavobacterium sp.
AAAGTTGTTTCATTATTCAATTTTATACGCAAAGTATTTCCTGTAGGATTTATATCAAGAGGAAAAATCTGAATTAAATTAGCACTTGTAATAAATTTATAGGGAATTGCAACATCATTTAAATCAGTTACTGTAATCTGTTGAAAAGTGTACGTTTCATTTTCAAAAACATTTACCCCAGAAACTTCATCAACAATATTTACAAAAAAAGAAGCTGGTGTAGGTTTATTTCCTTCGTCACAACTATCATTACAACTACTATTTAATAGGACTAAAACCACAACCAATATACTACCAATTATTTTTTTCATCTTGTTTTACTTAAAATTTCAATTTCCACTCTTCTGTTTTCTGCTGCTTGCTCTGGCGTTGCTTCAGGAATAGGATGTATCGGTTGTGTCACACCAAAACCTTTCGTTTTAACACGATAATCTTGTATTCCATTATAAACGAGAAAACGCTTAATTTGTTTTGCACGATCAAGTGACAAATTTCGGTAATCTTTATCAATACAACAAATATGACCTTGAATTTCGATTTTTAACTCGGGATTATTTTGCATGATAAATAATAAATCATACAAAGTTCCTTGCGATTCGGGCATAGTTGCAAATGTATTTTGATAAAAATTGATGTTTTTCAAAGTGATTTTCATCCCAACTTTTGACAACTTGACTTTTTCTGCTAAAGTGGCATCTTCTGGAATTATAACTTCTGGTTCAATTTCTTTAATACCTAAAATTTCATTTTCTTTTGCCAAATCTTTTTCTAACAAAAAATGAATTATCGCTTTTCTGTTTTCAGCTTTGTTGGTCGAAGTTGCTCCTTTTTCACCAAGGGAAATACTTTTAAAATCGGGTCTGATATTTATTTTTCCTTTTATTTGATTAAAAATATAACTTACTCTTTTTTGAGATAAAGTATCGTTAAAACCTGTACTTCCTACTTCATCAGTTGAACCTGTTATTGATAAAATTTTTGAAGTTTTATTTTCTAAAATCCATTTTTGAAGTTTGGATGATTCTACTTTGTTTAATTCAAATTTGTTATTATCAAAATAAAAAGTTACCTGCTCTTGAGCAAAAGTTATTTGAATCAAAATGAATGATAGGAAGGAATATAAAAATTTCATGTTTTAAATTTTATCAAAATTACGCAAAATAATTTAGTGATTTACTTTTCTTTAATTACTATTTCAACTCTCCGGTTCATTAAAGCTTCATATCCGTTTTTTTCAGGAATTGTATATATAGGTCGGTTAGCTCCATAACCAATATATTGAATTCTTTCTTTCTCCACTCCTTTTGAAACTAAATAATCCATGACCGCTTTTGCTCGTTTTGAAGATAGTAAAATATCATCTTTCAGAATACAACATATATGGCCTTGAACAATAATTTTTAAATTTGGATTGTTATTTAACACTTCGAACCACTTATTTAATTCTTCTTTTGCATTTAACATCAAAACTACTGAATCAAAATGAAATTGAATGTCTTCTAGAGTAAAAAGTGTCCCTTCTGGAACTTTTTGAACGATTTCATTTAAAGCTAATTTGGGGTGTATATTGAGTTTGTCAACTGCTTTAATTGATAAGGAATCCAAACTTTTTTGAACTTTAAAATCATTAATAATAAATTCTTCTAATTCAATTTGAAATTCAGAAAGGTAATATATTGTAACTCTTCTGTTTTCTGATTTGTTGTCTGAAATTTTAAGTGATTCACCAAATCCATTAGTTTTGAAATCAGCTCTTACTGCCACTTTGTTATGAACTTGATTATAAACATACGCTACTCTTTTTAGCGACAAAGTATCATTATAACTTATCGAACCCACTTCATCTGTATATCCTTCCATAGATAAGATTTTAGAATTTAAATTATGATTCATCCAAACCTGTAATCGTTTGATTTCTTGTGAAGTTAAATCAAACTTATTAGTATCAAAATACACAGAAAATGTTTGTTGGGAAAACCCCAAAAGAGTCAAAAATAGAAAAACTGTACTTAATAAAAATTGCATCAAATTTTACTTACTTATTGAATTGAAAAACTATTCAAATTAATTCTCCAAGATAAGGATTTCTACCCTACGGTTTAACCTTTCTTGTTCTCTATTTGCTTCTGGTATTATATAAATTGGTTTAGATGAACCAAATCCTTTGTATTTTAAACGATGCATTTCTATTCCATTTTCAACTAAAAAATCATATATTTTTTTTGCTCTTTTTACTGATAATTTTAATGATTTTTTATCTTTAGACAATGGATTACAACAAATATGACCCTGAATTTCAATTTTTAAAAGGTCATTGTTTTTAAGCACACCTAACAGTTGACCTAACGGAAAGTTTGAATCTGGCGTAATTTGATCTGAAGCTATAAAAAAAATTATATTATCAATAATAATTTTATCGCCAACTTTTACATTCTTAAATTGATTTTCTAGTGTATCGTCTTTAACTGTATCAACTTTTTCTACTAATATTTCTTCTTTAATCCCTAAAATTTCATTTTCTTTAGCTAAATCTCTCTCTAACAAATAATGAATTATTACTTTTCTATTTTCAGCCTTGATTTTTGAAGTAGCACCTTTTTCTCCTAAAGAAATGCTTTTAAAATCGGGTATTGTATTTACCTTTCCTTTTATTTGGTTAAAAATATGACTTACTCTTTTTTGCGATAACGTATCGTTAAATCCTGAAGTACCTACTTCGTCTGTAGAACCAGTAATGGAAAGAATTTTAGAAGTTGTATTCTCCGAAATCCATTTTTGAAATTTAGCAGCTTCCGTCTTATTTAATTCAAATTTATTATTGTCAAAATAAAAATTCACTACCTCTTGAGCAAAATTTACTTGAAGAAAAAAGATGAACAGAATGCAAAATAAAAATTTCATGTAATTGTGATTTAAAAAATAAAAACGAAAACTATGTCAAAATTAATTCTCTAAGATAAGGATTTCTACCCTACGGTTTTCGTTTCTTTCTTTTTCGTTTTTTTCTGGAATTGTATGAATAGGTTGAGAACTACCAAAGCTTTTATATAACAATCTACTGTCATCAATTTCATTGGCAACTAAAAAATTATGAACCGCAATTGCTCTAATTAAAGCAATATCTTCAGGATCTTCTCCTAATTGACAACAAATATGTCCTTGAATTTCAATTTTAACTTTTGGATGAGCAATCATAAAATCTAATAATTCTTCCATAACAGGTAAAGATTCTGGAACGAAAATACCTGAACGGTCGTAAAAATATAAATTGTTCATAACCAACTTATCACCCACTTTTGCCAAAGCATAAGGACTTTTATAAAGATTTACAGGATCTATTAAATCATCTGTATCGGGAACTTGAACCAAATCCTGTTTAACCTCTTCATTGGATTCTTTATTTATAGGTTGTCCTATATATACTACAGGATCATCATAAACAACTTCTTTTACAGTGATTTTTTTTTGTATAACCTTATAAAAAACATCAACTCTTCTATTATATCGTCTTTCTTTTTTGGTTTGAACTCTTTCTCCAAAACCTTTAATCTTTAAATTTTCATTAAAAAAAATAGCGCTATTTACTTTTGTCTTAAGTTGTTCATGAACCGTGTTAATACGTTTATAAGCTAAGGTGTCGTTATAGTCAAAGGTGCCGTACCAATCACAATACCCATTGATTACTAGAATTTCACGATTTTCGCCATTGTTTAACCAATTCATAAACAATTCATTTTGCTTTGGATTAAGCATATCTTGATCAAAATCAAAATAAAAACTCGCTTTTTCTTGTGCTGAAAGCATAAGGCCAAACAGCAGTAATATATATTTCATTTGGGGTGATTTAAAGAAACGAATATAAAAATAAAAAGTATTAAAAAACCTTATTATTAAAAGAACTTTCCAAGTTTATCTAATAAATTCATTTACAATATTTTAATAAAAAATATAAATTTAATTCGCAATAATTTGGATTTCAACCCTACGATTTTCGTTGCGTTCATTTTCGTTATTTTCTGGAATTTTGTGAATTGGTTTAGTACTTCCAAAGCTTTTATAACTCAATCTATTTTCATTAATTCGATTATTAATCAAGTAATTATAAACCGCTAAAGCTCTAACTTTTGCTGTATCTTCCACATCGGTTCCTTGTTGACAACAAATATGACCTTGAATTTCAATTTTCAAATTAGGATTAGCCAACATAATTTTCAATAATTCCTCTAAAATAGGACGCGATTCAGGTACAAAAATTCCAGAACGATTGTAAAAATGCAAGTTTTTCAACACCAATTTATCCCCAACTTTTGCCGTTGAAACTTGATGGGATAAATCTTTTTTATCTTCCTTTGGAAGCACATTTTCGGTAATTAATTCCTCGTAAAAAATTTCAACTTTTCTATTTAGCTTTAAATCAGAGTTTTGCTCGAAATTTTCACCTTTACTTTCAATTGCTATTCGTTTTTGATTGGTTACTTTTTCTATAATTCCGAGTACAAAACTTACTCTTTTCAATGACAAAATATCATTATAATCATTTGAGGCACGATAATCGCAATACCCTATTACTTTCGAGAATTTAATGTCTTTGTTCTTTAAAAAAAGATCCAATCTGTTTAACTCAGAAAGTTGTAATTGGTACGAATCCGTATCAAAATATACCGTAAATTTAGATTGTCCAAAAGAAATGGAACTAATAGATAAAAAAAGGAAAAGTAGGTTTTTCATTGTATAAAATTTGGTATACCGAAAATAGTAAAATATTGCGGATTGATTGTTTAAGTTGTACACTTTTTTTATATTTTTGAAATAAAACAATTTAAATCATTTTAATTATAATGAAATTTGTTGGAATACTATTTTTGTTTGGGCTCATTCTTTTAATTACCTTTTCAAAAAGAATAAAAGGTATAGTTGGAGAAAAAACAATTTCATCTATTTTATTACTTTTAGACAAAACAGAATATAAAGTAATAAATAATATTGTTTTAAAATCAGGAGCAGTCACTACTCAAATAGACCATTTAATTATTTCAGATTTTGGCATTTTTGTTATTGAAACAAAAAATTTCAAAGGATGGATATTTGGGGGAGAAAATTCAGAATATTGGCAACAAGTTATTTTTAAAAGTAAAATAAAATTTTATAATCCAATACGGCAAAATCATAGACATATAAATGCTTTAAAGACTTGCCTTAAAGAATATCCTAATTTAAAATATAAATCAATTATTGTTTTCTCAACAAGAGCTACTATTAAAGTTAACACATCAACAGATGTAATTTATTCTAATCAACTTTTGCCATTTATAAAAAATTATCAAGAAAAAAATTTGTCAATAGATGATAAAGAAATTATTTTTCAAAAAATCAAATCGGACAATTTAATCAACACTTTTGATAAGCAAAAACATATAAAATCAATTAAAAATCGAATTCAAAAAAGAGAAAAGTTAATTAATGAAAATACATGTCCAAATTGTGGTGATAATTTAATTAGAAGAGATGGAAAATTTGGTGATTTTTTAGGTTGCAAATCCTATCCAAAATGTAAATTCATTAGAAATATATAATCTTATTCAACAACAAAAATCCCAATCTTTCGATTGGGATTTTTATTTCTAATTATTTCGTAAATAACAATTCTCTGTATTTTGTTAGTGTCCAAAGTTCGTCGTCCACTAACAATTCTAATTTGTCAGCGTGGTAACGAATTTCTTCAAAGTAAGGTTTTACTTTATCGCAGTATGCATCCGCCATTTTTTCTGTGCTTGTTAAGGCGTTTGCTTTTTTACGTTCGTCGGTCATTTTTCCCACTTTGGTGTTGATACCTTCTATGTGTTCTGAAATTTCTTTGATTAATGAAATTTGCTCTTTGGCAATTTTTTCAAAGTCTTTACCAAAGATTTCTTTTAATCCTTTTACGTTTTCTATTAACACATTTTGGTAACGAATAGCCGTTGGAACCACATGATTACGAGCAATATCACCTAAAACACGACCTTCGATTTGGATTTTTTTCACGTATTCTTCCAATTCAATTTCGTAACGTGATTCTACCTCAACATGATTCATTACGCCCATTTCTCCAAACAATTCAATTGCTTTTTTAGAAACTTTTGCTTTTAATGCTTGAGGTGTCGTTTTGTGATTGCTTAAACCACGTTTTTTAGCTTCTTTTTCCCAAGCATCGCTATAACCATCGCCTTCAAATAAAATAGCTTTTGTACCTTTAATATATTCTCTCAATACATTGAAAATCGCTTCGTCTTTCTTTAAATCTTTTTTCTCAATTAAAGCATCTACTTCAATTTTAAAATCTTTTAATTGCTTCGCTACAATCGTATTTAAAGTTGTCATAGAAACCGCACAGTTTGCAGAAGAACCAACTGCTCTAAACTCAAATTTGTTTCCTGTGAAAGCAAATGGAGAAGTTCTGTTTCTGTCTGTATTGTCTAATAAAACGTCTGGTAATTTTCCTACTACGTTTAATTTTAAATCTGTTTTTTCTTCTGGAGATAATTTCCCTTGAGAAACTCCTTCTAATTCCGCTAACACTTTAGTCAATTGTTGTCCGATGAAAACCGAAATAATTGCTGGTGGTGCTTCGTTAGCTCCTAAACGGTGGTCGTTACTTGCAGAAGCTATTGACGCTCTTAACAATTCTTCATAATCATGAACCGCTTTAATTGTGTTGATAAAAAACGTTAAGAATTGTAAGTTACTCATTGGCGTTTTTCCCGGACTTAATAAGTTGATTCCTGTATCTGTTGCTAATGACCAGTTATTGTGTTTTCCAGAACCATTTACACCTTTGAATGGTTTTTCGTGGAATAAAACTTTAAAATCGTGACGCTCTCCTACCTTTTGCATCACATCCATTAATAATGAATTGTGATCTACCGCTAAATTTGTTTCTTCGAAGATAGGTGCTAACTCAAATTGGTTAGGTGCTACTTCATTGTGACGTGTTTTAACCGGAATTCCTAATAACATACATTCGTTTTCTAAATCACGCATATACGTTAAAACTCTTGTAGGAATTGAACCAAAATAATGGTCGTCTAATTGTTGCCCTTTAGCTGCAGTGTGTCCTAATAAAGTTCTTCCTGTTGCTAATAAGTCGGGTCTTGATGAAGCTAAAGCGCTATCTACCAAGAAATATTCTTGTTCCCAACCTAAAGTTGGTGTTACTCTTTTTACGTTTTTATCGAAATATTTTGCTACGTCTATAGCCGCTGAATCGATAGCATGTAACGCTCTTAATAAAGGCGTTTTATTATCTAATGCTTCTCCTGTATACGATACGAAAACTGTTGGAATACATAAAGTTGTTCCAAAAATAAATGCTGGTGATGTTGGATCCCAAGCTGTGTAACCTCTCGCTTCAAAAGTGTTACGAATTCCCCCATTTGGAAAAGAAGATGCATCTGGCTCTTGTTGTGCTAATTGACTTCCTCCAAATTTTTCAACTGGATCACTTCCATCAGGGAATGTTTCAAAAAAAGCATCGTGCTTTTCAGCAGTTGTACCTGTTAATGGCTGAAACCAATGTGTATAATGTGTCACACCTTTAGACAAAGCCCATTCTTTCATCCCAAGTGCAATGTAGTCTGCAATTTTTCTATCGATTTTAACACCGTCAGCTGCTGCTTTAACTGCTTTATAAGCATCCGGAGTTAAAAATTGTCGCATAGCTTTGTCACCAAAGACATTACTACCAAAAATAACTGATTTTCTATCCAATTCTTCTACGTGAACTGGCTTTCTGTCTGTTGCTTTTCTTAAAGCTTGAAAACGAAATGTTGACATAAGTGCGTGTGTGTTTAAAGTTATACCCATGAAAAGTTATGCAAATATATGAATTTTTTAATAAATATTTATTTGTACCCTATTTTTTTAGGGGTTAAATGCTAAA